>JAHYJN010000037.1 GCA_019428905.1 Candidatus Brevefilum sp. | reverse complement strand
CTCCGGAAGGACCCATTAGATGTCTATCAGCGAATGGACTTTGACACACGGGATTACTATCGAAAAAAAATCGAATATTTCGCTGAACATTCGGAATTAGATGAAAAGAAAATTGCTCAAATTTCGATCGATTTAGCTAATCGAACTGGTCAAGCATCAGAGAGAACCCACCATGTGGGTTACTATTTATTAGATGATGGTGAACATGAATTAAAAGAAAAAATCGCCTTTAAAGATGACCCTTCAGGAAGATTACGGCAATTCTTTTATCAGAATAACACGGCTTTCTATTTGGGATCAATCTTTTTAATAACCGTTTTAGTCGTCCTGGCGCTGATGTTTATCGCTCGGTCATCTGTGCCTGATGCTTGGCGTTGGATTCTGATTGGTATTCTCAGCATCATCCCTGCTTCCAGTGTTGCTGTCAACTTTTTGAATTCAATCCTGACCACGACTCTGCCCCCAAAAACGCTGCCAAAAATGAACTTCAGAAAGTATATTCCTAAGCCATTTCGTTCCATCGTTGTCATTCCAGCATTGTTAACCAGTTGTGAAGAGCTTACTTTTTTGTTAAAACAGCTTGAATTGCATTATCTCGCAAACAAAGATAAAAATATTGGTTTTGTTCTTCTGACGGATTTTGGAGATGCACCCAAAGAGAGTATGCCTGAGGATGATGTCTGTTTTGATGCTGCCATCGCTGGTATCAACAAACTAAACGAAACTTATCATGGTGATGATGGCCGGCGGCCGTTTTATTTATTTCACCGATTGCGTCAATGGAACCCTAAAGAAGATGTCTGGATGGGATGGGAACGCAAGCGCGGCAAGTTGGCTGATTTAAACCGTTTTCTTATTGAGGGATTTCTCGATAGTTTTGACACGATCATTGGTGACTTGGATTTTATGCAGGGTGTTCGGTATGTCATTACCCTGGATTCGGATACCGTTTTGCCACGCGACAGTGCAAAAAGCTTAATCGCCACCATGGCTCACCCCTTGAATCAGCCTGAATTTGAAGAGGGTTATTCTAAAGTGGTGCGGGGGTTCACCATTCTGCAGCCGCGCACTGAAGTAAAGCCAACCAGTGTGATCAAATCATTCTTTACCCGGGTTTACGCAGGAGATTTAGGATTGGATCTGTATACGCGGGCTGTTTCAGATGTGTACCAGGATCTGTTTGGTGAAGGGATCTACGTCGGCAAAGGGATTTATGATGTTGCTGCTTTTCATCGAAGCCTAGACAAAAAAGTGCCACAAAACAGCTTGCTCAGCCATGATCTATTTGAGGGCATTCAAGGTAGGGCTGGCTTGGTATCTGATATCATCTTTTATGAAGACTATCCACCCGATTATGCCAGCCAGGTTAATCGCCTACATCGCTGGGTCCGGGGAGACTGGCAATTGCTGCCGTGGCTCTTTCCAAGTGTACCGACAGATGGGGATGAGAAAGCGCCGAATCCATTTTCTACCATTGATTTGTGGAAGATTGTCGATAACCTCCGACGCAGTCTGCTTGCGCCAACCACTTTGCTTTCCCTGGTTGTAGGTTGGCTGCTTTTTCAAGAAAAAGCCTGGATTTGGACGCTGCTGATCTTGTTCGTTTCAGCGTTTCCATTGCTCAATAATATTGTCACTTCGCTTTCGTCCAGGTTTCTCAAAGGTGCAAAGGCGAATGTGTTTGCGAACCTGCGCATTGCATTTATGCGCTGGTTATTGTGGCTGGTGTTCTTACCCTACGAGTCATTAACGATGATCGATGCCATTGTCACCACTTTGGTTCGAATTTTCGTCAGCCAAAAGCGTTTATTACAATGGCAAACGTCAGCCCATACCATCCGTGTCTTTGGCAAACACCGTAAAATCTCAACGATCTGGACGCGCATGATTGGGGCGCCGCTGATCAGCATCGCAATTGGATGGATGGTGTTTCTGATGAACCCTCAAGCCCTCTGGACAAGTCTGCCATTTATCTTCGTTTGGATCATTTCTCCCCAACTGGCGTATTGGATCAGCCTGCGGCGTGATTTGAAAATTGATGTTGATCTTTCTGAAGAGGAACTGAAATTATTACGGGAAATTGCGCGCTGGACTTGGCTTTATTTTGAGCGGTTTATTGGTCCAGAGGATCATTGGCTGCCACCAGACCATTTTCAGGAGGATCCCAAAGGTGCAGTTGCCCACCGCACATCACCGACCAACATCGGCCTGATGCTGCTTTCAACGGCGGTTGCTTATGATTTAGGTTACATCGGTGTCTTCGACTTTGTCTACCGGATGACCTATACCTTTGAAACCTTGGATCACCTGGAAAAATACCGTGGGCACCTCCTCAACTGGTACGACACGCGCAGTTTAGCAACGCTCTCCCCGCGTTATGTCTCAACCGTTGACAGCGGAAATTATGCTACCAGCCTGGTCGGATTGTATCAAACTTTAAAAGAACTCCCTAATCACAGCATCTGCCCGAGTGACTTATTCCACGGCGCATCTGACTCAATGGGCGTTTTATCCCTCATTGTTGCCGAAATTAAAAATGAATCCTTAACTGCAGAAGTTCAGTCCCTTTTCGATCACTGTCAATCGATTCAGCAGAATTTGTTAGCGGCCGACCTGGACGATATTCAGCAGGTGCAATTACTCGATGAGGTTAGAGAACAGCTCCTGTTAGAGATGCAATCGTTGGTTAATCAGATTTCCGAATCTGACGAAGCCATTCAAGCAGACGTTATCCAGGATCTGCGGTATTGGTCAGAGAGCATTTTCAACCATCTAGAAAACACCAAAAAACAAATTTTGATCTTAGCCCCATGGTTGGAAGCCTGGCAAGACCGGCCGGATATATTGGATGAGCTTGAAAGCGATGTATTGCTGGAAGCCCTCCAACCATGGTATCAACACCACACATTGCAGACGCCTTTATCTGAAATTCCTGTGCTTGCAGATCGAACCATCCAATTGCTTAAGGCTTTCATAGATCGACCCCAAGACTCTAAATTAATAACCTTAGAAGAAGACCAAATCCGACAGTTGAACACTTGGCTGAGACGATTCATACAAGATCTACGGCAGGCAAAAACCAATGTGACAGAGTTGTTTGACCAAATCAACAATCTGGCAACCAGCATTGAGTTTCACCTTGAAAGAATGGAGTTTAACTTCTTATACGATGAACAGCGGGAAGTATTCTTCCTGGGATACCAGTTGGAATCGGGACGCATGGATCAAAACCATTATGATTTATTAGCGTCTGAGGCGCGTACAGCCAGCTTATTTGCCATTGCCCAAAACCAGGTGCCGCGTTCGCACTGGCTGCATCTGGCACGCCCTTTTACTTCGATTTCAGGGATTCCCACACTAATTTCGTGGAACGGCAGCATGTTTGAATACCTTATGCCAAACCTGTTCACGAGCACTTATCAGGGAACCTTGTTGGACGAAACCAGCAAAGGTGCTGTACAGGCTCAGATTGATTATGGGAAGAAAAATAAGGTCCCATGGGGAATTTCAGAGTCCAGCTACTATATGTTCGATCAGGCGGAAAATTATCAATACAAAGGTTTTGGTGTGCCAAGTTTGGGGAGAAAACGTGGTTTAGCCAATGACTTGGTGATCTCACCCTATGCTTCATTGCTGGCAATTAATGTCAAACCTCGTGCTGTCCTTCGTAACATACAAGCTTTGAAAAAAGAGGGCGCACTAGGGCATTTTGGATTTTATGAATCGATCGATTATACAAAATCCCGCCTTCCAATTGGTCAAGACAAAGCCATCATCAAGTCCTATATGGCCCACCACCAGGGCATGATTATGGTCGCATTTGGCAATTTTTTAAACACAAGGCGTACTGTTGATCGTGTGCACAGCGATCCACGCATCATGACCACTGAATTGCTGCTCCAGGAGCAGATTCCACAGGCTGAAATGGTGGAAACAACCAAGGATCAAACGGTTTCTGTAGCAGTACAAGACACGACTGGGATCACTGTCACACCCTGGTCACCTGATTTTGATCAGCCTGGGCGGGCGGTTCATACCCTTTCCAATGGTCGGTTAAACCTGCTGATGACGGATTCAGGCAGCGGACGTCTTTCTTGGAAGGATATTGCACTCACACGCTGGCGCCAGGATGAGGCCTTAGATCCATCGGGGATTTGGTTTTACTTCCAAGACCTTGACCAGGGTGATGTCTGGTCGATCGGTAAGCGCCCGGTTGGAAGCCAATCACAAGAATATCAGGTGATCTATTCCCCACACATGATCGAAATCAGGCAGGTGATCAACCAGACCTGGATGAACATGCAAACAACGATCATGCCTAATGAGGATGTTTGTTTGCAGAAAATCACCATAACAAACCAATCCAAACAAAAACGTCACTATCGCGTCCTCAGTTACGGTGAGGTGATCCTTGCACCGCAAGCGATGGATCAACAACATCCTGCATTCAATAAATTGTTTATTGAAAGTGACTTTGATGCAGCGTTGAATTCACTTCACTTTAGCAGAAGGTTGCGGTCTTCAACCGAAGAACCGCGAGCAATGTCTCACTTACTTTTTGATGATCTTCCAGGTCAACCCGAATACACAACAGACCGCAGGCAATTTATTGGACGAGGTCGCAATCTTTCAAATCCAATTGCACTCAAAGATCAAGAAGAATTAGCTGGTGGCGTTGGCACAACCTTAGATCCCATTTTCTCAATCGGGAAACGGTTTTCATTAAAACCCAACCGGTCTGTGACTTTAACCTATATGACGATTGCAGCAGAAACCTCTGATTCAGTGAGGGCGATTGCTGAAACCATGCTTAACGAAACCAAAATCGAGAATGCATTTGCATCTTCGGAATCTCACAATATCAAACTTTTACGTGCTTTGAACTTGGATAGCAGTAAGCTCTCTCAAGTCCAATCGCTTTTATCGCATGTGGTCTACCCGGTTCCACAATTAAGAGCTGAACCTGACACCATAGCGAAAAATGAGTTGGGGCAATCGGGCTTGTGGCCTTTTGGCATCTCAGGCGATTACCCACTGTTATTGGTACTGGTTAATACAAAAGAAGAGGTCGATGGTGTGCAGGATATCTTACTGGCACATCATTATTGGCGCAAGATGGGGATGATGATCGATTTGGCGATTCTGAACACAAAAGATGCTGGTTACACACAAGAATTGCATGAAAAGATTAATCAAGCGATCAATATCATGGAGGGACAGGGATGGCTGAATCGGCGTGGCGGTATCTTCACATTAACAGCAAGCCAGATGGACGCAAAATCGATCCGCTTGTTAAAATCCGCTGCAAATGTCGTCTTGGATCTAAAGGATGGACCCCTCGATGCTTTTCTTGAACGAGCAAAGGCATTCGACCCTTATCTGCCAGCGTTTGGTCCCACCAATCCTGAGCAACAATTTTCGGTGGAAGAAAATATTGATCGACCTCAAGACTTGGTTTTGGATAACGGAATCGGCGGTTTTACTGTGGATGGACGGGAGTACCACATATTTCTAGAAAACTACCCGAAACAATCCACAGGACCTGGTCAAATTACGCCTGCACCTTGGGTGAATGTGATCGCCAATCCAGAATTCGGGTTCCTAGTGACCGAATCGGGCAGCGGGTACACCTGGTCGATGAATAGCGGTGAAAACAGACTGACGCCCTGGACAAATGACCCATTATCTGATCCGTCAGGCGAGAGTCTCTACCTGCGTGATGAAATTAATGGCAAGATCTGGTCCCCCACCCCACACCCGGCAGGGGAAGGCATTAATTATTTAGTGAAGCACGGTCAGGGATATACGATCTTTGAATCCATCAATCAAGGCTATCAGCAGCAGCTTAAAGTCTTCGCAGATCGCGATGACCCAGTTAAGATCATTGAGCTTCGGTTGAAGAACTTAACACAAGAGCAAAGACGCCTCACCGCCACGTATTATGCCGAGTGGGTGTTGGGTTCAAACCGAGAAAGATCAGTAAAATTCATCATTCCGACCTTTGATAATGAAAGCGGCTCACTGATGGCGCGTAATTCCTACAGTGCAGAATTCTCTGACCGGGTTGCCTTCTTAACCTCTGATCGTCCTGCTCATGGGATCACAACCGATCGTCATGAGTTCTTGGGTTCTCCAGGCAGCCGAAATATGCCTGCCGCCTTGTGTCGAGTTGGTCTCTCAGGCAAGGTTGAACCCGGAGTTGATCCTTGTGCGGCACTTCAGGTTCATTTGAATCTTAAACCAGGCGAAGAGCAGAAACTGATCTTTGTCTTAGGGCAAGGTGCAGATGAAATCGCGGCCAGGGAGTTAGCAGGATTCTACAGTCAACCAGAAAATATTGAGGACTCATTTAACAAAGTGATTGATCATTGGGATCAGATCCTGACTGCAACGCAAGTTGATACCCCATCTATAGAAATGAACCTGGTTCTTAACCGCTGGCTGCTTTACCAAACCCTTAGCAGCCGAATTTGGGGGCGCACTGGCTTCTATCAATCCAGCGGTGCGTTTGGCTTTAGGGATCAGCTCCAGGACGTACTTGCTACGTTGACCGTCGATCCAGACATCAGCCGTAAGCATATATTGCGTGCCGCTCAGCATCAATTTGATGCCGGTGACGTTTTACATTGGTGGCATCCCCCATCGGGGCGGGGTGTCCGCACCCGGATAACCGACGACCTGCTGTGGTTGGTGTATGTTACAGCTGAATATGTGCAGGTCACCGGTGACAGGCGTATTTTGGATGAGGAAGTGCCGTTTAAACTTGGTGAATCACTGGAAGAAGGTGAAGACGAGCGCTACAGTAATTATGAGACCAGCCAGGAGACCGCCACGATATTTGAGCATTGCCGCAGGGCTCTGGCGCGCGCAGATACCGAGGGACCGCATGGCTTGCCTTTAATTGGCGGTGGTGATTGGAATGATGGTATGAACCGGGTTGGCATTGAAGGCAAAGGTGAGAGCGTCTGGTTAGCGTGGTTTTTGTTTGAAAATCACAAACGTTTTGCAAACCTATGCGAAACCATCGGAGACACTTCAAAGGCCGAAGATCATCGTCAACGTGCAGCACAACTGGCCGTTACCATCAATCAGGAGGGATGGGACGGTCAATGGTACCGGCGTGCGTACTATGACGACGGTGAACCGCTTGGCTCACGAGAAAGCGACGAGTGCATAATTGACTCACTGCCACAATCCTGGTCAGTCTTGACAGATGGAGCTGATCAAGAACGTCAAACTGAAGCCATGCAAGCTGTAAAAGAACATCTTGTGCAAAAAGATCACCGTATTATCCAACTTTTTACCCCACCTTTTGATCAAACCAAACATGATCCGGGTTATATTAAAGGCTATCCACCCGGAATTCGTGAGAATGGTGGACAATACACCCATGCAGCAATCTGGACTGCTTGGGCGTTTGCAGCGTTGGGTTGGGGCGATCAGGCTTTTGAATATTTTTCCTATCTAAACCCGGTTACCCACAGCCAAGATATTTCTGCAGCCAATCATTATCGGGTGGAACCTTATGTGGTCGCAGCGGATGTGTACAGTATGGCGCCTTTTACAGGGCAGGGCGGCTGGACGTGGTACACTGGTTCAGCCAGTTGGCTCTACCGTTTTGGTCTAGAAGGAATACTCGGTTTAAAACGGTATGGGGATCATTTTCGAGTTGACCCCTGTATCCCATCATCTTGGGATGGGTTCACAATGACTTACCGATATCAAGGTTCGACTTATAATATCCAGGTGAAGAACCCACAGCATGTTCAGACCGGTGTCAAAGATGTATTACTGGATGACAGTCTTATCGGTGATCAGATGATCCCCTTAAGGGACGATCAGTCCGAATACAAAGTTGAGGTCATCTTGGGTAAGCCTTAGGGGGTTACAAGAATTCCCATAATTTGTCAATTCCTGATAAGATTACCCCGTGAAAGCCTTAATCCAGATTGAAAACCTCTATTTTCGGCCTGAGTCCCTTGATCCAAACCGGCCAGATATCCTGCGCGGCATATCTCTGACCATCGATGAGGGCGAGTTTATAGCCATCGTTGGGAAAAATGGATCGGGTAAGACGACCCTCATTAAACACATCAATGGATTGCTCTTTCCCACGCACGGCCGGGTGTTGGTTGATGGGTTAGACACGCGTCTGCCTGAGAACCGGGCTCGACTTCAGTCTTTGGTGGGCATGGTGTTTCAAAATCCAGCAGACCAAATTGTTGCCTCGACGGTTGAAGAAGATGTCGCTTTTGGATTGGAGAATCTCAACCTCCCCACTTCAGAAATTCGTGAACGCGTTGCCCAACAACTGGCGGCTGCTGGTTTGACTCACGAAGCTGCACGACCACCGCACCTCCTCTCTGGTGGCCAGGTTCAAAAAGTGGCTTTGGCAGGAGTTTTGGCGAGGCATCCGTGTGTGATCTTATTTGATGAGCCAACATCTATGCTTGACCCGCAAACGCGCCAATCTTTTCTCAGGCGCTTAGAACAGCTGCATCGGGATGGCCTGACAATCATTTATGTCACCCACCACATGGAAGAGATTGTTAATGCCGATAAGGTCGTTTTATTGCATAACGGGCTCGCCGCTCATATGGGCAGTCCAGAGGAAATCTTTGGCGGGAGGATAAATCTATACGAAATAGGTCTGGAAATGCCTGAGACGGTCGAAATTGCCGAAAATTTCAGGTCCCTTGGATGGCTTTCTGACCGTCCCTTCCTCGCCCCACAAGCCCTAATTGATGCGCTGCCAGACTATTATGATCTGAGAAATCACAAAACATCAAAGGTTGTATCCCCCCTTCCACGCCACCCGACAGACAGCTTTATTCAAGTAGATGATGTTCACTATACCTACCTTTCGGGATCTCCCCTGGCGAAAATCGCTTTACGAGGGGCAAATTTCATCGCACAACAAGGCAGTGTGTCAGCTGTTGCAGGTGCCAATGGATCGGGAAAGTCGACACTCCTGCAGCACATCAACGGCATTTTGCGCCCTGATTCCGGCCGTGTGCGGGTGGGAAAATGGGCTGTTGAAGACCCCCGAACCCCGGTCAGGGATGTGATTCGCGAGGTAGGCCTTGTTTTCCAAAACCCGGAAGCGCAATTCTTTGAGGTTTTTGTCGGCGACGAAATTGCGTATGGACCAAAACAGCTAAATATGGATCGTTTGCGAGAACGCGTGCGCCAGGCAATGGAAATGGTGGGTTTGGAATTCGAGGCTTTTAAGGATCGCCGTTTGGAAACACTAAGCGGCGGTGAAAAGCGAAAAGTTGCACTGGCTTCAACACTGGTCCTTGACCAACAGGTCTTGCTCTTTGATGAACCAACAGCTGGGATGGATCCCCAGGCACGGAAAGAATTGATAGGTTTGTTTCGTGCCTTACGGGATCAAGGGAAAACGATTATCATCGCCAGCCACCGGATGGAAGAGCTGGCCAGCATCGCTGAAAACCTCTCTTTAATGCATGCTGGAACGGTCATTCAATCTGGACCCAGTGCACAAGTCTTCAACGACAGCGCAGCCATTCAGCGGGCTGGATTACTACCACCATTGTCCGTTCAGATCTCTTGCAGTTTAATCGAGAAAGGTTGGCCAATTCAGGGCAAAGACACATCCACCGCTGACCGCTTATTTTCGGTGATCAAGGATATGGTCTGATGAGCAGCCGCTTTGAATTCTTAGGCAGTACGGCCATTGGTCAATATATTCCTCGCCAGTCATGGATTCACCGCCGTGATCCGCGTGCGCGCTTGTTGGCCTACCTTGCGATATTCATTGGTGTGGTGTTCACGCCGGATTTCATCGGGTTGGGTGTTGGTTTCGTTTGTGTTCTAATCTTCTACCTGATGGCTCAAATTCCCCTCAAACCGTCCGTAAAAGGGATTTTACGAGCGCTGCCCTTTTTATTGATCTTAGCATTGCTGCAGATCCTCCTCGGTGGAAGGATAGACACTGACCTGGTCATCGGAAATATCCTCGGTTTTGGTGTCACACAGCGATCTGTGTTCAATGCCTTGATGCTGCTGACCAGGTTTACAGTTTTGATCGTCTTAATCAACGGGTTTGTGATGACCATCTCAACATCACAAATCACCGCAGCTTTGTTTTACCTGCTCAAGCCTGCTGAAGTCGTCAGGTTCCCAGTAAACGATTTACTGATGGTTGTGCAGATTACCATGCGCTTTCTGCCCTTAATCGCTCAAACAGCAGAAAAAATTGCCAAAGCCCAGGCAGCTCGCGGCGGCGATTGGGACCAGCGGGGGTTCAACCCAATCGGCCAGGCAAAACGTGTCCTACCGTTGATTGTGCCTTTGATCATTAACAGCCTTAAACGGGCAGAAACCATGGCGTTGGCCATGGAATCGCGCGGGTTTAATGCCGGAGTAAAGCGCAGCAGTTATTATGCTTTACAATTTTCGTGGAAGGATGGCGCCTTCCTGCTATTAACGACTGGCGTCAGTGCGCTGATGATCTTTTCAAAGATTATAAACTAAAGCGATGAACCCTCTTTTTGTCCTCGTCGTTCAATTTGATTCCAAATGCTGACAACGCTGAGGACCAGGATCGCAGAGGCAATGGCTTCGGGCAATCCATTACCAATGATAATGGGGGGTATCGCCGCCCAAAAAGCGGCATCCAACACACCGATCATCCCCAATACAAGCATAGTGTTGGTCAGGCTGCCAATGACACCCGCTGTGATTAACCCAGGCACTTGCCACCGTTTGAGCAGATTGTAGACCAACCAGGATATCGGTCCAATGAATAAGCGTGGTAACACAGAAATTAATGGGTTGGTGAATAAGACGTCTGTTGGACCTGTCGGTGCCACAGCAGCTTGAATCAGGCTGAAAACACCAAAGATCATGCCAATCACAAAACCCACCACCGGTCCTTCCAAAACCGCACCGATAATGACGGGCACGTGCATAATCGTCAGGCTTGCCCCAGTAATCCAGGGGATAAAGCCTAAACGTGTGATCCCCAGGAAAATTGAAATCGCACTCAAGACGCCGGTGACGACGATTTTCCGTGTTCTCTCTTGAACCATAATCCTCCAAAAAGATTGAATAATTTCGCGAACTTGATTATACTTCCTTATTACAGAGGGGAAAGCGGGTGGCTGAGCCCCCCATAAAACGGAAGGTCAACTCTCGAAGGATTATTTAAATTAACTTAAGTGCTACAATCATCTCCGGCAGTACCAAGAATTTTAGTTCATAATATTTGGAGGCAAATAATGAAAATTGCTTTTATTACCGAAGACGGGAAAACCATCAGCCAGCATTTTGGTCGTGCGCCGTATTACCTGGTTCTCGAAGTTGACGAGGATGTGGTTGTCAGCCAGGAAATGCGAGATAAATTAGGCCATCAACAATTTGCGGATGAAGGCCATCACCATGATACTGGACAGGGAAGCGGGATGGATACAGCGTCCCATGATAAGCATAACCGTATGTCTCAAGCCATCCGCGATTGTGAGTTTTTGATTTGTGGCGGTATGGGCATGGGTGCCTATCAAAGCATGCAAGCCTTTGGAATCACACCACTCGTAACGCAAATCCAACGTATTGATGATGCGCTGCAAGCTTACCTGTCGGGTGACCTGCGCGACGAAACTGAACGGCTCCATTAGATCGTCCCTTATAAACAACAAGTTGACCTGTGATTAATTTGGATCACAGGTCTTTTGTTTGATATCAGAAAATGTAACCGTTGTGTTGAATATCTACAACCCTTGCAGTTCTGTCTGGTTCTGGCTGGAGTGCTGCTAGCCGTATACAGCGCTCGAGATGGTAAAATAAGTTCAGCGGTCAGGTTGATGACCGAATTTGAAAGTTTAATCGAGAAAGATTTGCCAACCAAGCGACCGATGAGCACCAGTATCATTAAGCCTGAAGATGGGTATCCATCAAGATCACTGCAGGTTCCTGCGCAGCGCACGCCCAGCAGGAACCCTGTTGTATCCTACCTGGCGAGTTTAAGCAGCAAGGACAGCCGCAGGGTGCAAAAAACTGCCCTGGATCAAATTGCAACACTTCTTTCCAGCGGACGGATTGAGGACAGCCTGGAGTTTCCTTGGGAACAACTGGACTATGGCGTGGTAACTGCCATCAAAGCCTGGTTAGATACAAAATATGCACCAGCCACCGTCAATCGCTACTTGTGTGCGGTACGGCGGGTGCTGAAAGAAGCCTGGCGTCATAACTTGATCACGGCAGAAGCTTACCAACGCGCGACCGATGTGCGGTCTGTCTCTGCACAACGCCTGCCAACCGGGCGCGAGTTAGAAACGGATGAAATCAAAGCCTTAATCACCGTTTGTTTGGAGGACAAAAGCAATCCAGTTCTGGGCGTTCGGGATGCTGCTATCATCAGCCTGATGTACTCCTCGGGTTTGCGCCGGGCGGAGGTCGTGACTCTCGATTTAGATGACCTCGATTTAAAGAAACACTCATTGCATGTGATCGGTAAGCGGAATAAAGAGCGGTCAGCTTTTCTTGCCGCCGGTGCCGTCAGAGCGGTTGAAAAATGGCTCAGTGCACGGGGAACTTTGCCAGGACCGCTATTTTACGCAGTCAATAAATCTGGAAAAATCGTCCGCTTTCGTAAGCAACGCTTATCAGCGAAGGATAAGCAGCGCGGCGAGGAACCGCAGCAGATCGTCGCCCGCTTGAGTGACCAGACCATCTACAATGTGATCGACAGGCGCGCCGCCCAAGCTGGATTGATCAAAAAAACCACACCGCATGATATGCGCCGTACGTTTGTGAGTGACCTGCTGGATGTTGGTGTTGATTTGTCCACAGTTTCAAAAATGGCTGGTCATGAGGATACCAATACCACCATGCGTTATGACCGGCGTTCTTCAAAGGTTATGCAGGATGCCGCTGAAAAGTTGGATGTCCCTTATCCCAAAGATTAAATTGTAAGAGGACTAGAGTCCACCTAGTTCAGACTACCTTACCCCGCCCCCTTTTTTACAATTGATACCCAAAAATGAATGTTACCCATTCAGTTCACTTTGCGGTTATAATTATCACCATCCTTAGACCATCCAATTGGATGGTAATTAGATGGTTAGGAGCATTAAGATGTCGGATACAGAAAAAATTACGGTCAATATTGGGATTGTAGATCTAGGTAGGATTGATCTGCTTGTCCAGGAGGGTTTTTATGCCAGTCGGGCGGATTTCGTCCGGACAGCGATCCGCAATCAGCTTGAGCGCCAGAAAACCGCCGTGGATTCAATCACCACACGCAAATCGATGGTGATTGGAACACTCTCTTTTAATCGCCACGAACTGGACCAGAAGCGTGAGGACAATGAAATGATCAATGTTAAGGTGATTGGGATGTTCATTTTGACCGATGACGTTACCCCCCAATTGGCTTTGGATACCATTCAATCCGTAACGGTGCGTGGTGTATTCAAAGCGCCAGAAGACGTGAAAGATGCCCTGAAAGATCGTCTCCGCTAGGCCAATCGCCCATGTTTGTACCAAGTTTTCTGGTATGATTGAGCCAAACAATTAGATAAATATCTACTCTAACCAATTAACTTTACGGAGGAAAAATTGCATGGAAAAGAAAAATCTGCCGACGAGGGCCGAGGTTCCCGTTCAAGAAACCTGGAACCTTGAAAACGTTTTCCCGGATATTCAAGCCTGGGAACACGCCAAAGATAAGGTACTGGAAGACATCCCTGGTTTGGCTGAATATAAAGGCAAGTTATCCCAGGGTCCCCAAACGTTGGGTGATTTTTTCGAAAGGTACGAAAAAACGATGCGGTTAGCCTTACGGGTGATGATCTACGGTATGCTTTCCTCATCAGTAGACTCAACGGATCAACAAGCACTAGCCCTTGCTGGACAGGGGCAAAGTGTGTTTGTTCGTTTGAATGCAGCCACGTCTTTTATTAACCCTGAGTTGATGGCAATTGGTTTCGGACAATTGCGCACTTGGATGGAACAAGATCAGCGTTTAGCACACCTTGGACATTTGATCGATGAATTAGAGCGTGAACAGGACCATGTTCGCTCAGGCGAGGTAGAACAGGTATTAGCCCTGGCGGGCGAGCCTCTGGGGGATTATTTCAGATCGTACAATGCCCTGACCAATGCCGACCTAAAATTTACCGACGCCGTGGGTGAAGACGGCAGCACGATCGAGGTGGGTCAAAGCAGCATTGACAGCTTGATCACTCACAAAGATCGTAAATTCCGTCAGACAGGTTATGAGAATTATGCGGATGGTTATTTGGGGTTTAAGAATTCACTGGCTGCTATCCAGCTGGGTGGCATCCATCGCGATATTTTCAACGCACGCACACGTCACTACGGTTCATCATTGGAAGCATCATTGGGTGCAAACAATATCCCACCTGAAGTATTCCATGCCTTGATCGATACTTTCAAAAATAACTTACCAACCTGGCATAAATACTGGCGTGTACGAAAAAAGGCGCTCGGCTATGACGAATTCCATGTCTACGATATCAAAGCACCGCTTTCGCAAGACTCACCTGTGGTTTCCTTTGAGCAAGCCATAGCGTGGATTTGCGAGGGTATGGCACCCTTAGGTGAGGAATATGTCGAAACACTGCGAAAAGGGGCCTTAGAAGACCGCTGGGTCGATCGAGCGCTGAACCGTGGTAAGCGGCAAGGGGCATTCTCTAGCGGAGTCTATGACACAAACCCGTTTATCATGATGAGTTATGCTGATAATGTTTTCAGTATGAGCACCCTGGCCCATGAATTGGGGCATTCCATGCATTCATTTTATGCGCGCAAGAATCAGCCTTTTGTTTACAGCCGTTACGCTTTGTTTGTGGCAGAGGTCGCCAGTAATTTCAATCAGGCGATGGTGCGTGATTACATGTTCGCAACACAAACAGATCCCGCCTTCCAGCTGGCCTTGATCGAGGAAGCAATGTCGAATTTTCATCGGTACTTCTTCATCATGCCAACCTTAGCCCGTTGGGAGCTTGAAATGCATGAGCGCGCTGAAGCCGGTAAGCCGCTGACCACCGACGTCATGAGCGCTGTTTGTGCTGACTTCTTTGCTGAAGGTTACGGGGAAGATGTCATCTATGATCGGGATCGGATCGGCATCACCTGGGCGCAGTTTCAACATATGTACATGAACTTCTATGTCTACCAGTATGCCACCGGCATCTCCGCTGCCCACGCACTCGTTAAAGGCATTCAGGAAAGTGGACAAACCGAAGTTGATCGCTATCTCTCATTCTTGGGGGCGGGTGGATCTGTTTATCCACTGGAAGCCTTACGGTCCGCTGGCGTAGACATGACCAGTTCAGAACCGGTCGATCGAGCATTTGAAGCGATGGCGGGCTATGTCGATCGCTTGGAAGCGCTTGTCGAAGCCGGCGAAGTCTAGACCCTAAACATTAATTTCATAAAGGCGCCTGAAATGGCGCCTTTATGACTTAATTCATTGGTTGTTTATTCGTCACAGCTAATCCCAGTCAATTGCGACGAAAGCCCCCACAAATCCAGGGCGAGATCTCTTCTTCTCGCCTTTGAACTGGGTGTTTGTGGCTGGCAACCTTTGAAGTAGTATCCATTTGAGGTATCAATCTTATCTTCACGAGACAGAAATAAGAGTGTGGTTACCGGTACATCCGTGCTTGTTCCTTTTAGGATACGCCGCCGACCAAACCATGCAAATAAGCCCTGATCACCTTTGGATACGAGGCGAGTATTAACCAATCCGGGATCAACAGCAAAAGCTTCCACGCTGGTGAATCGGTGATTGAATTCGTAAGTAAACAAGATATTACATAGTTTTGACCGTTTATATGCTAAAAAACTGATGTATGGATATGGGTTGGTAATTCTTTTCAGCATCAACGGCGTGATTCGATGCGAGTATGATGTTACGGTTAAAATCCTTCCACTTTTACTACGTTGCAAAAACGCAAACAGTTCATGGGATAATATAAATTGGGCAAGGTGGTTGACTGCGAAAGTCATTTCGATCCCATCAGCCGTTATGTGCTTTTTCTCCAAGTAAACGCCGGCGTTATTAATTAAGACATCCAGGTGATGGTACCCGTACTGGTTAAGCGCTGCCCTAATCTGGTCGCCCAATTCATGCACCTGGTCTTGATCGCCAAGATCAGCCAAAAGGAATACAACCTGGCTGTTTGGATTCGCCGCTTTGATGGTTTCAGTTGCCTGATCGATGCGTGCTGCTGAACGACCGACGCCAATCACAAACGCCCCATCTTGGGTAAATCTGATGGCGGCCGCCAGCCCGATGCCAGAAGTGGCGCCGGTGATGACTACAGATTTTCCTGCCAATTGTCGGTAATTTTCTGTCATTTTAGTCACGTATCAATTTTAGCGGTTTTAACTCAAGCCCCAGTGATTATAATCCTATTAACATGAACATTGAAAATTTGCTCAATATGCTCTCAGGGCAATCGCAAAGTCAAACATTATCGCAGGATCAACAATCTTCACACTTTAGTCCCCCTCATCTCTATCTCTTCAACCTGGAAAGATAAGGAAAAAATCCCTCTCCCCGCCGGGGAGAGGTTAGGTGAGGGGATCTATCACGCGTAATCATTGGCTGACTATCATTGGTTAAGTTTAATTCGGGCAATAACATCAGGATTGATTTAAAATAAGTTATGTAAACACCCTCATCCCTGGCCCTTCTCCCTCGCAGGGAGAAGTTGTTCTGTTGATGCACAAAATACTATATCCCAGATATCTCTCACACTTTGCGATTGCCCTGAATATGCTCTGTGATCATCATCACAGCATCTTTCTGATATAATCAGATTGAGGGATGATTCAGATAAAAGTAATTCCGTGTTTTTCGGATGATGTTACTTATTATGACTGATGAAAGGGAACTCATGCAGCCAAAAATATTCAGATACGACCGATTGGTAAAAAGTGAAGACCTCAATCACCACCGCACATTGTTTGCTGGCCGCTGTGCAGAATGGTTTGTGGAAGCGGGTTTTATTGCTGTTGCCAGTGTATTACCCGCAGGTAGTATTGTCTGCCTAAAAATCCACGGCCTAACCTTTACCAAGCCGTTACAGTCTGGAGATATTGCTTGCTTTGAAAGTAAAATCGTTTATGCCGGCACCTCATCGATTAAGGTCTATGTTGTCTTACGCGAAAATGATCAGGACGCCCCAATTGTCGAGGGTTTTATCACCTTTGTCCACGTGGATGATGTTGGAAAGACCCAGCCTCATGGCCTGGTCCTTGAACTGAAACGTCCAGAAGATCTCGCTCTGAATGAGCGTGCAGCAAAATTACGCTGAGTACCACTCCTACCCAGATGAAATAGGTTCCTGTTTTCACTCGACATTAGCAGACTCTTTCGAAATGCTTAATCGATTCTTAAATCGCTTTTAAATTTGGGCTTGTAACAAATTTGCAATATCGACTATACTATAAGAGGTTTAACAACATTTTTTCTCTATCTCTACTAGAAGGAGTAGACATGAAACGATTATCTTATTTTTTGATTGCCCTGTTTGTGATTGCCGGTCTTGCACTGGCGGGGTGTGCACCAAAGGAAGCTGAGTTGGGCACCGAGGAAAACCCCATCATTTGGGCACTGGTACCCTCTGGCGAAACAGACACCGTTCTGACGGGGTTTCAGAGTGTGGCAGACATTATTTTCGAGCAAACCGGACTTGTGATTGAGCCCTTTGTGGCAACAGAATATGCTGGTGTGATCGAAGCCATGTCCGCAGATCCACCCAAAGCCCATATGGCCTCATTGGCAACTTTTGCCTACATGCTGGCCTCTGAGCGCGGTGCTGCAGAAGCAGAGCTTGTTTCACTGCGTCGTGGAAGTGCCTCATACAACGGGCAGATCTTTGTCCGAACCGATAGCGGCATCACCTCCGTTGCAGACCTGGCTGGGAAGACTTTCTGTGGTGTGGACCCCCTGAGCACCTCTGGCTGGATCATCCCCAGCATTACCCTGGCAGCTTATGGCGTCAACCCAGATACGGATTTAGCGGGTGTTGTCTTTGCTGGTTCGCATGATGCCGCCGTTTCAGCGGTCTACAATGGCGAATGTGATGGCGGCTCATCCTTTGTGGATGCCCGATCAAACCTCACCGAAGATTACCCAGACATCATGGAAGCGATTACCGTGATTGAAGTTTCCGTTGATATTCCTAACGATGGCGTGCAGTACCATCCATCGGTTTCAAGGGAAGTGCGTGACATGATCAACGGTGTGCTCCTGACCATTCATGAGACCGAAGCAGGCGCTGACGCTATTTACCAGGCTTACGAGTGGAGTGAGCTGGCACCCAGGGATGACAGCTTCTACGAGCCGTTCCGCCAAATTCTGGATGCTGCAGGTGTAGATATTTCGCAGTACATGAACTAAGAACCTATTACCCCAACAAAAGAGGGGGCTGGATCAATCCAGCCCCTTTTTTAATCCTAACCGTGTTGTTTACAAAAAAGGGTGATAAATATGCTGGAAATTCGAAATTTAACCAAAATCTATGAGGATGGAACCCTTGCGGTAGATAATGTCAGTTTCACCGTCCCTGATGGTGAATTCTTGATTGTGATTGGTTTATCAGGCTCGGGGAAATCTACATTATTACGCTGCATCAACCGTCTGATTGATCCAACAGAGGGTGAAATCTTGTGGAATGGTGTTGACCTGGCTAAATTAGAGGGCGATGACCTAAGAAAAGCTCGACGCAAAATCGGCATGATCTTTCAACATTTTAATCTGGTTTCGCGCTCATCCGTCATGATCAATATCCTTGCAGGTCGTCTTGGGTATGCCCGAACCTGGCCGACGTTGTTACACCAATTCAGTAAGAAAGATCGAGAAAAAGCCTGGGATATCTTGCGTCGAATGGATATTGAAGACCAGGCGATGAAGCTCGCCCGAGAGTTATCTGGCGGTCAGCAGCAGCGGGTTGGCATCTCGCGTGCTTTAATGCAAGATCCGGAAATGATTTTAGCTGACGAACCCGTGGCTAGTTTGGATCCTGTTTTAGCACACTCGATTCTGAATTATCTTGAGAAATTGAATAAAGAGGATAAGCTGACCATCATTTGCAGTCTGCATTACCTCGATCTGGTTCAACGCTATGCAACCCGGGTGGTTGGATTGCGTGCCGGGAAATTGGTTTACGAAGGCACACGCGAGGATATTCGCAAAATGACGGATGAAGAGTTTAAATCCATTTATGGTGAAGAAGCAGAACGCATCACTGATGGCATCGAAGGTGCTTTGGAAAGGAGCGAGTTGCAATGAAATCTAAAAAGCAGCAAATCTACAAACCAAAACCCTCATTGCCCAGCCTGGTGCCGCCCTGGCTAGCAGGTGTTTTGTCTGCCATCCTCCCAGGATTAGGGCAGGCTTTTGCCAGGCAAATACGTCGCGGTATTTTGATCCTCTTCAGCTTTGCAACCATCATCGGGTTGTTGGTTTGGCGGTTCAGGTTGGCGGCACCACGTGACACAGGCTTTATGAATATTGTCAATAAAGCCATCTATTTGCAACCGCTGTTGACTGGCATTACGGTTGTTGTGGGCTTACTTTACTTAGCCAATATTTATGATGCTGTTAAATTAGCAACGATCGCGGGGAAACCTGAAAAGTCCAAACCTTTTTTGATCTTCATAATGTTAATCCTCGCTTTCTTTTTGCTGGGTTGGCAGATCGGCCAAATTGACCTATACACCTTAACCACCTCCTTCGGCGATGCAGGGCCAGCACTTTCAAGGGTGCTTTGGCCTTGGTCCCGCGCTATCAGCTTTCCTGAGGATACCTGGCGTGGTATTGCCGTGCTTGAAACACCTTGCTCTGACAATCCTCCACCCCCTACAGCGACTCTTGAAGATCGTCCTTACTTAGTTGTGGATCCAACCTGTGGAGAGCCTACCATACAACAAGCAACGGACAATAGCGGGGTTGAGATCATCCCAGGTACAACCCTGGAGGTCAAAGGCTATAATTTTGTGCCTGGGGTTGTTGTCGATTTGTGGTGGATCGATCCTGCCACGTCCCAGTTCAGACAGCGGCAGGAAGGCCAAAATGTGAACGTGATCCCCGATGAAAACGGGGAATTTACGATCGATATTATCTGGCCGTACCGCATCATTCCACCTTCCTACCGCGAAGGGGTTTCTGAATGGGAATTGCAAGGTCGCCAGATCACAAATGTTGGCGATTGGGAGTTCAGCGCAGAGTTCAATCTTGCCGTTGAAAAGATGGTTGAAACGATCTTTATCGGCATGATGGCTACCTTTTTCGGAATCATCCTATCCTTGCCTTTCAGCTTTTTAGCTGCCAGGAATTTGATGAGTGCTAACTCCTTCATGCTTGGCATTTATTATCTTGTCCGATTAATTCTGAACATCATTCGATCGATTGAACCGCTGATTTGGGCGATCCTGGCAGTGATCATCGTTGGGTTGGGTCCGTGGGCAGGTATTATCGCCCTCACCATCCACTCGATAGCCGCCTTAGGTAAGCTTTACTCGGAAGCAATCGAATCCATCAACTCCGGACCGATCGAAGCCATTACTGCTACTGGCGCCAACTGGTTCCAGATCATTGTTTACGGAGTCATCCCGCAGGTGATCCCACCGTTTGTTTCATTCACAATTTACCGCTGGGATATCAACATTCGTATGTCTACCATCATCGGTCTGGTAGGCGGCGGCGGCATTGGTTACTTGCTGACGCAATGGATCCGGGTATTGGATTACCGGGCAGCAGGCATTGCGGTTTGGTTTATCGCCCTCACCGTTGCAATCCTGGATTACGTGAGTGCTGCGATCCGCGAACGGTTTACATAAACATTCGACAAAACAACAAAAGACTCCCAAAACCTTGGGAGTCTTTTGTTTAACAATGCACTACATGTTAGCTGGTCACTTCCGCATATCATTAATCGTTTGAATTATGACCGCACCTTTTCACCAGCACTGTTTGATGCAAATATCATCGAAATTAACACAACTAGACCGACCATAGTGATCACAAACAAAGTCAACATGATTTGGTAACTGCCAACGTACTCGAATATTTGGCCTAAAACCATCGGAATCAGTGTGCCACCCAGGCTGCTCCCTAAGAAGAAATAGCCGGTCACCTTGCCAGAGATTTTCATACGGGATTCCCCTAAAGCCATCAAGGTTGGGAACACGGACGAAAGAGCCAATCCAAAACCCGCGGACACAACCCAAACCATCACCGGCTTGAGCGGGAACAGGAGGATCAAGCCAAGGAACAAAATGGCCAAGACAAAGTTCCCCACTAATAAACGAGAAGGGGCGATTTTTCTTGCCAGTGGTACAGAAAGCAAACGACCCAGTGTCAGTGCACCCCAAAATATCGAATTCATGTATGAAGCGCCAGTTTCGCTGGCAACTTGTGTCTCTGTTGCGTAGGTAAAAATCCAACCGCCAAAACCACCTTCAACACCCACATAAATAAAGAAAAGGACGACCATTAACACGACCAGGCGAACATTAATGCTGTTGGGATTTTGTTCAATTTCCTCTTTTTCTGGATTATTAGGGCTTGATAGGGACCACAACCCGATTATGCCAGGCAAGGACAATAGTGCTAAAGTCCAGAACGGCCAGGTAATTTGTCCCCCAGACCATCTCATCACGTTATGCAAAATGATTGGAGAAAGAAATGCCCCCACGCCAAAGCAAAAATGCAGGGCATTCATATACGGACCCACCCGTCCTTGGAAAACCCACAACAGGTTGACATTACCGCCGACATCGATGATGCCCTGGGAAATCCCAAAAATGAACATAACTGCCAGTAATAACACAAAATAGGGCGAAACGGGGATCAATGAAATCGTTAATGACATCGTGAGTAGCGCGATCAACATCAACTGGTGCCCCTTGAACCGGTCAAATAACCGCCCCCCACCGGCTGAACCAAGCAAATACCCAAGGCTACTACTCGTGAACAGGAAACTGATTTGCGCAAAGCTGACACCAACCTGGTTTGCCAGGTAGGGCAGCATCGGGCCTAAAGCGGACATCCCCAATCCTAAGGCAATGAAACAGATGCCGTATGTGGCGAAGTAATAAATGTCTCGATGTGATTTGTCTTGATTAGGTTTCATCAATGCTCCAAAATAATTGCAATTAACGCTACTATCTTATCATCCCATGCCAATCCGGTAAAGCCATTTTCGATCAATAGGATTGGTAGAAAATGCTCAGCCTTTGAAGGAAGAAGAGGGGGGAGTGCATTGGCTTTGTCGCCAAAGCACACCTCCCCACCCATCAACCCAATGACATTGTCTTTCAATCAGAGAAATGCGATATGAATCCTGATAAAATGATCGCATCTTAATGATGTTGAAATGAATCGAAGGATAATGTTATGGAAAACCAAATTTTTCGAACCGTTTTGGGGGATGTACCAGTCGCAGAACTAGGGATGATCCTCCCCCATGAACACCTGTTTACGGATTTACGCGGCCCCGATACTTTCGACTATGCGCAAGATGATCCTGGTTTGGTGATTGAAACGATGAAACCCTACCTCGCAGCTGCAGAGGACGCCGGAGTGACAGGATTAATTGAGTGTTCAACGGTTGGCGTTGGGCGAAATATTGAAATTCTTCGGCGCCTTGCGGAACAAACCCGCATCCACATCATCGCGCCAACCGGGATCTACAAAGAGGCTTTTACACCTAAATCTTTTCTACACTGTACGGTTGATGATTTGGTTCAGCTGTGGACAGAGGAGATCACCCAATCGATTGAAGACACGCCCGCTAAGGCCGGATTTATCAAAATTGCTGTGAGTGACGATGGGCCAACCAAGCTTGAAGAACGCAACATTCGAGCAGCTGCCCGAGCGAGCTTAGCCACCGGTGCTGCCATTGCCAGTCACACCATTGGTGGACGAGCAGTGATGGAAGAAATCGCTTTCCTGGTCGATGAGGCTTTATCTTTAGATAAATTTATTTGGGTGCACGCTGAGAGTGAAGATGATTTAAGCCTTCATCGACAGGTTGCAGATTTAGGTATTTATGTGGAGTATGACTTCATTGGACAACCCAATCAGGATCCACTGGCCCAGGTAAAGAAGGTCCGCACCATGGTAGAACATAATTATGGTGAACGCCTATTATTGTCGCACGACGCTGGATGGTTTCAACCAGGTAGGCCACAGGGTCAGCCCGAGGGTGGCATGCGGGGTTATACCTATATTTCAGATGAATTCATCCCACTTCTACTGGCCAATGGCCTGGACCGGGAAACTGTTAAATTGTTGATCGAAACCAATCCTAAAAGGGCATTTGCTGTAGAATTAACCAATTAAGGTTGATTAAGCGATGGCTGTGATTACTAGGTTGCCCGAGGACACAATCGAGAATGGTGAACCTTGCAAATCGCCATAAGTATGTATACTTGAAAATTCTGCCAATTCTAGCAGCTGCACCAGCTTTTCTTTTTTTACCGGCCACAGCCGTGTGCTAATCACCTGCTGGTCAAAACTATCACCACCCTGGCTGGATAGAATCAAAATATTGAACGTGATCAATCCGTCTTCATCAAAATCGTAAAAACGGATAAAAATCCAGGTGCTATCACCCTCCCGATAGATTTGTGGGTCCATCCAGCGATTTTGGTCTTTGGTAACACTGTCAAAATTGCGGTTTTGGATGATCAGTTTGCCACCTGTACGAAGCACTGCTTTGAAATCAGCCAGTGTTTCGATCATGCTTGGCTCATCCAGGACATGTGGAAGAGAATTTCCCAGGCAGATCAAGCCGTCAAAGCTCTGCTCTCCAAAAGCCTGTGACAATTGTCCAAAGCCTGCTGTTAAGAAGTGAATATCCTGATTTGCTGCTTGCGCATTTTTGCGAGCAATCTCGATCATCTTGGCGCTAAGATCTGCACCGGCGCACTCAAACCCGTGTGCTGCCAAGGCAATCGCGTGGTGCCCCGTACCGCAAGCTGCATCCAAAACCGAGACATTTCCACCTGTTTCACCCGCAGATGTAGATAATTCTGAAGCCAAGAACGGAATTTCTAGCGACAGGCGTGCTTTCCAATTTACAAAGCGATCATAATCTTCACTGAATTGATCATAAGCATTGGTGTCACTCATTTAAAGCTCCCAGGTAAGTTTTAAATTTCCCAAAATCGCGGTATTTTACCGCAATCATGGCTGCTAATGCCGTGGTGATGGGTACCGATGCAAATAACCCCAAGGACCCCACCAGTGTCCTTACGACTTCTTCCGCAATGAATTCCAGGTTGATTGCCATGCCGTAATCTACGCCGCCTACGGAGAACAGCAGCAACATCGGCAAAGCTGCGCCTGCATACGCCAGGACGAGGGTGTTGACTGTTGCTGCAATATGGTCTTGACCAATGTTCATGGCAGAACGATAGAGTTTACGGAAATCCTGGCCGGGGTTATTGCGGTAAAGCTCAAACACCGCAGATGATTGGGAGATCACCAAATCGTCCAGAACGCCTAAAGTCCCGATCATGATTCCAGCCAGCAGCAAATGCCTCACGTTCAGCGTGTTTTGGGTCATTTGTGAGATGTAAAACATGTTTTCATCACCGTAACCGGTCAGCCGCGTCTGGTTGACAAAGAAATAGGCGAGCAACCCCGTGATCACTAAGACCAGCAGCGAGCCAATAACAGCCGCATGGGTTTTCATGTTCCATCCATAAATGATATACAGGCTGTATGATACAAAGAAAAATGAGCCCAATATACTGGTCAGGAGCGGGTCTTGCCCTTGCTGGATTCCTGGCAAGATGATGATGACGATCACAACCAGGCTCAACCCGATCCCGATAATGGATCTGACGCCTTTCCAGCCGCTGACAAGAATGCTAAATGCAATGAATGTAAAAAATAAGAACAAAAGAGAGCGACCGCGATAAAAATCCGTGAAGTGCGCAGAAACGGAACCGTCTGGCAGCCTTGATAAGGTCACCATGATTTTGTCTCCCACACCGAGCGGGATCATGTCTGTCCGAATCTGGCGTGTGCCGTAATCGATTGCAAATCTATTCCCGGCATTTGCGCCATCAGTCACAGTGATCGCTACAATCTGGTAGGGCTGGTCAACGTCACCCAGGGTGATGATCCCCTCCTCGATGATGCTGTCAACCGTTGCTGTAACCGTATCGGCGCTGTAACCAATCATGGTTTGTTCCTTTGCAGGCTGAGTAAAGAAATCGATTACCCTTGGCGCTAACACAGCAATTAAAATCGCCAAAGCCACCCCACGTACGATCCACAAAAACGTTTTTCGGGTCATAAGCATCCTGTTCTTTATGATGGTTTGAAAAATTCTAGCATGAAAGCGCTAAAAAGGTTCCACTTTCGCTTGGTAAACAATAATACTATACGAATTAGTCGCAATTAGAAATTTTGTTGGGGAATATTTTTCCGGTCAGATACACCCAGAATAAGTATTGTGCCCACGATCGTGAAGAGGAAAGCGACCATAAACATCGTTTGGAAGCTAAACCAATTCACAAGCAACCCGCCTATAATGGGAGCGGCTAGGATCACAAACCCTGGTAAGGTGCGTGCTAGACCAATATAGATTGGGCGCTCGTCGTCTGGCCCCAGCTCCATTCCAATGATCAGCCCGCCAATCACATATGCAGATTGCGCAAAGCCAAATATGAAGAATAACAGGTAGATCGACCACAGACCTGGAGAAAAGAAAGCTAATAAAAACACGCATGCTTGCATCATATCCGCAAAAAACACGGTTTGGCGTGGACCGATTCTGTCTCCAATGAGGCCAAACACGATATACCCCAAGGTACCGCTGATAAAGATCATGCCGGTAAAGATCGCAGCCTGTTCGTCTGCCAATCGATAGTGTTGAATGCCAAAAACGGCTAAAAACGCGACGGCCATGCCGCCCAAGTGAACAAATGCCCGGCTGATCAGGTACCTGACAAAATTTGGATCTCTTTGTAAGACAGCTTTGTAAGCAGAAAAATCTCTGAAAATTTCCTTTTGCCTACTTTCTTGGATAACTGTCAGTTCTTTGGTTGGTTTTGGCTCAATCGTTCGTGAGAAGAAGAAGAAAGAAATCCAAATAAATACCGCACCGATCATAAAACTTAACGCGTAGTTATTGGGATAAGCCAAATTTGCCAAAATGATGGTGGAAATCCCTGAACCAAGCACCCCCAAGATCCTTCCAAACATATGAGACACACCAAAATATCGGCTGCGAACTTGTGAAGGGATCACCGATGCGATCACTTCCTGCCATGGCAGTGCAACCAAACCGGAGGCCACGCCCCGCCAGGCAACCACCAGCAAGAAAAACACCAACGCCAGGTCCTTTGAAACCCATTGCAATAAAAATGCTGTCAGCGGTAAAACCAGGTACGGGATACGTTCTATGATGGCCATCATCCGGGCAAAAGGCATTTTTTGTTGGAGGCGATGGACATACCCTGCCATCAGAAGTTGGGGGATAAACCATCCGGCATCGATCACTGCCGGTACCAATCCAATTAACACCGGGGAATCCGTCAGTGTACTGGCAAAAACAGGGATGATCGTGCTGACAGAAACAAAACTATCTCCCAA
>JAHYJN010000127.1 GCA_019428905.1 Candidatus Brevefilum sp. | reverse complement strand
ATTAACAGACCCCATCCCCGACCCTTCCCCTCCCGAGGGGAAGGGTGCCCGGAGGGCGGGAAGGGGTTTTTACAATGTGAAGATCGTTGAGACAATAAGAATGTTTGACTTTGCGATTGCCCTGGGATCGTGATAGATTAGATACTGTATCATATTTCCATATTTGGGTAGACAAAAAGAGAGAACTCCTTGAAAATAGGACAAAACCTAGACCCGAAAGGAGTTCTCATATGACAGCTAGCACTGTCAAAGTTATTATAGCCGCTGAAATTGCAGAGCGAAAGGTTGAGATCGGAAGTATGGAGTTGAAGGTAGATGAGATGCTGGATGAGAATATCCGACAAGGAATGCAATCAGCAGGAAAGACGTTGTATGGAGAAGTCCTGCAAGCACTTGATGATGGTCTTCAGGAAGCCATACCTGAGACATGGGAAAACACAGGTCGGGAAAGGCGTCAGATAACAACCTGTTTGGGTACGGTCCAATTCAAGCGCAGGGTCTACCGGGATGAAACTGGGAAGCGCAGAAAGCTTCTTGACGAGATGATTGGACTTGAGAAACACAGTCGATACAGCTTGAGTGTGCTGCAAAAAGGGTGCTATCTGGCCAGCGAATTAGCCTATCGGGAAGCAGGAGATGTATTAGGGTGGCTAATTGGCGACTACATCAGTCACAGCGCTATTGGGCGGATGGTCAGGCAGGTTGGGGAGAGCTGCCAGGCTGAAGAAGACATTCAACGAGAGAGGGTGTTCGAGGAAGGAACGGATATAAAACCGGGAGGGGTGCCAGCGAAAGTGTTATATGGTGAAAGTGATGGTGTCTGGATTTCACTGCAAAGAGAGGCAAAACAAA
The DNA here is from genome assembly GCA_019428905.1 of Candidatus Brevefilum sp. GTDB lineage: Bacteria > Chloroflexota > Anaerolineae > Anaerolineales > Anaerolineaceae > Brevifilum. The sequence goes on along the minus strand of JAHYJN010000127.1, from coordinate 2,664 downwards.
AGACAGAAGTGCGGGTTGGGATCCTGTATACCGGCAAAAAGGCGGTTGGTGTAGGAAGAAAAGCGCTGGAAAACAAGGTAGCGGTAACCCAAATCGTAAAAAACAGCCAGGAGTGGCAAGAAACCCTGCTAAAAACAGCTTATGAACACTACGACCTATCAAACACCAAACAAATGATGGTGGGTGGCGATGGCAATCGCTGGGTTCGTCAGAGCTTCGATATGATTGGTCTACCCAGAGAGTTTGTCCTGGATCGTTATCACCTGTATCGGGAAGCACGACGAGCTTTTGGCTTCACCCGTAAAACGGAAAACTGGGTTAGACAAATCTGTCAGGAGGGCCTGGAAGCTGTCATGCCAGAGATGCTTCAGGCATTGTCTCAGGCACCAACAAAGGCAGCTCAAAAGATGCGCAAATTCATCCAGTACTTGATCAACAACCGGGATGGACTGCTGGACCCAGACTGTCGTACGCATCTCAAGACCAAGGTGGGCAATCTGGGCGCAATAGAAGGTAATGTCGATAAATTAGTCGTCCGGCGTCTTAAGGGACGGGGACGCAGTTGGTCTATGGAAGGTGCTCAGGCGATGTTGGCTGTGTGTCGCCATAAAACAATTTTGAAGCAAAACGCTTTCAAACCTTTCCAGAAGTTAGAGAAAGTTGAGAAAAAGAAATATCGTACAAAACACGTTCGAGATGATAGTGATTGGTTACAAGCAGGGGTGCCTTCTCTGCGTTTGTGTCATTCCAACAGACCGTGGGCTATGGTCTTGAAGGATATCATTCATCCCGAGGGAGTTCTCTGATTTGTTTATAAATATGGAACATCTTGACAGTAACTTCGTCAGTTTGACAATTTGGTTAACGATTAGGATAAGCTATAATTAACCTGTTGAATTCAACACGACGGCCAGGGTAAATCACAGATGACTACCGAGAAACCTCAAAAAACAACACTCAAAACGATTTTCAATCCCATCACCCTTGTCACAGCGGTGATCCTCGTAATTGGCTTGGTTTTGGTTGCTGTGGTGATCCTTTTCTTTGGAAGGAGTCCGGCGCCCGGAGCGAGTGCGCTGCCTGAGATGACCATGATCCCTGCGCCCACATTAACCCCCAAACCGCCTGATCCAACCCGGACACCCACGCCTACCCCGACCTCGATTTTCTTTTTGCCTGAAGGCGTGATTGGTGTGGGCATCTACGTTCAGGTGACGGGGACAGGCGGTGCAGGCCTGCGCATGCGGGGTGAACCCGGGTTAACCGGCCCAATCAATTTTTCTGCCATGGATTCGGAAGTGTTCCTGGTCATTGATGGACCGGTTGAAACGGATGGGTATACCTGGTGGCATCTGGAAGCGCCTTATGACCAGAACCGCAATGGCTGGTCAGCGGCTGATTTTCTTACGCCTATTAAAGAAGAGGTTGATTAATCCGATCCAATACGACAACAACGATTGGACTGAGATAGGCCATTTGGCGAAATTTTGCTTCGCAGCCGGATAAATCCGGTAGAATTAAGCCGGTTACATCCTTTGTTAGTGATAATTTGGAGCTTAATTGGTGCGGAAATTATTCAGGTTTTTATCGAAAAATGATAACAAACAAAAAACCAGCTTGAATAGCGATCGGCTGAAGTTTGCCTCAGGGGGGGATCAGGATGCCGGCGTGGCCCATTCACCCTTGAGGGTTGCCAGCTGTCAATCCACAGGCAAGGAACGTGCCCATAACGAGGACACGCTGTTCACTTTACAAACATTTTTGGGTGGTTTAGAAGCACCTGTTGCCTTTGGTGTTTTTCTCGTTGCGGATGGGATGGGTGGGCACCAGAGTGGTGAGCTGGCCAGCAATTTGGCCGCAAAGGGGATCAGTCAATACTTGATGCGGCATGTGTACCAGGATATTCTGTTTGAGCGCAAATCATTTTCATCAGCAGATTTAGAACAACACCTTAAAAAAGCGGTCGAAGAAGCGCAAGCACTTGTTCTCCGGCGTGTACCTGGCGGCGGAACGACGTTAACCCTGGCTTTGGTTGTGGGTGATGAAGTCTTTTCTGCCCATGTGGGCGACAGCCGCCTGTACCTGATTGGGCCAGAGGGTACCTTGAATTTGAAGACCCGTGATCACTCTTTGGTCAAGCGATTGGTGGATTTAGGGGAGATTTCAGAAAGTGAAGCCGGGCATCACCCTCACCGCAACGTTCTCTATCGGGCGTTGGGTCAGTCTGACCCGTTTGAGCCGGATATCGATGCCTTTGCTCTGGGTCCTGGCGATCGGCTGCTGATCTGTTCCGATGGTTTATGGGGTACAGTTGAGCAGCAAACGATCCTTGACAACCTCAACAAAGACGGAGAGGATCTCGAGGCCAAAGCTTCAGCGTTGGTGCAGGCTGCGAACGAGGCTGGTGGGCCGGATAACATCAGCGTGATCTTGGTGGAGCGTTTAGCATATTAAAAATTAAGCACAGGAGTTCACATGCCAGATAAATCTTTACGCAAATATCGAGTATTGGTTGTCGACGATGAGCGGCGGATGGTGGGCTTCATTCGTTTGAACCTGGAACAAGACGGGTTTGAAGTCATTGAAGCATTCAATGGGACTGAGGCGCTCGAAAGGCTGAGGGATTCACTGCCTGATTTAATCCTTTTGGATGTGATGATGCCG
>JAHYJN010000036.1 GCA_019428905.1 Candidatus Brevefilum sp. | reverse complement strand
ATCATCTTGGTTGAGTTATATAAAATCCCGGGATTGAGAAAGTGTCACCCCTTGCACTTTTTGAACTTCTTCAATCGGCTTTTGATCTTATCCGCCGCTAATTTACCCGTGATCAGCGACACCGGCAAGCCCGACGGGCTGTAGGTCCACTGGCCGGCCTGGTAGACATCCGGCAGCGGCGTGTTGACCGCGTTGGCGATCCGCACCAGTTGGCTTTCCGCCGGCATCGGGTGGTTGGTGAATGCCCAACCGGTGATGGCCCCATCTGTGCTGCCGGTCAGCCGCTGCACAGTGACGGGTGTCGAGGTAAAACGATCTAAGACAGCCTGTGCCAAACCGGGATAAATCGTTTGATCAAGAGTTTTGATCATCAGGTCAGCCGCATAAGTGCGGAAGGGTTCCTCCCAACCTTGGTCATAGATATACTTGGTGAGCTGGTAGTCAAACAACACGCTGATGATCAGCCCCGTTTTCCCCTCTGGCGCCAGGGAGCTGTCTCGCAACACCGGGATCGAGATCTCATACGTCGTTAGCGCGAAGTATCGCGCTAGCCAGCCCTGAACCGCCTCCCAGGTGCCGCCGATCGGTGGGACGCCCGCTTGGGTTTGCCCTTCCCGACTGGGTGTGTAGAAAAAGTGGCCTGATGCAATATCCTCAAAATAGCTCTTATCCAGCTCAGCACTCAGGAACAATGTCAGGATTGAATCGTTGCCAGCCATCCCCGCAATCAGTTCTTTCCGCTCACGGACCGCATCCCTGGTCTTGTGTTCGGCCAGTGAATCGATCTTGGCCATCTCATACAGTGTTTTTTGGTCAGCGGTCCACAGCAAATAGCGGTAGTTAAATTCACCATCATCCTCTGTGACGACAGTCTTCTGCTCAAAGTCGATCGATTTGACCGTTGAGTCAGTCACAACCTCTCCCCCGTTTTGCTGAATTAAATCAACCAGTGCTTGGATGAAAGCGCCCGTGCCGCCTTTGGGATAGTAATAGTCCTGGTAGAGATGGAAATAGCTGAGGGCAAAAAAGGCAGGGGTCTTGGTAAAGAAATGCTGGGCAATGATATCAATCAGCGATTGATTGTGGCTAAAAGATTGCAAGTATTCATCCACAGGTTGATTTTTGGCTGCGACCTTGCGCACCGTCAGCGCATATTTAAACAACCAAGGGAAGACTTCCTTGATAAAGTAGTCCCGGTCTTCCTTGATATCCAAGAATAAAGGATTATTGATCCCGTATTGGATCTCCATATCATGCATGATCTGTTTAATATCATCCATGATCGCCGTAATTTCATCGACCGACTCAGGGTAAAGTTGATTGAGCAAGCCTTGATAGTCCTCCAGGCTGTGGTCAGATTCGACCCAGATCACCTCGTCTTCAATCCCGACCGTGATCGGATTATCCACAAAATCAAGCTCGATGCCCAACTGCTTTAACATTGGGAACAGCGCACCGGCATTGTCCAAGGCGCGGATGCCCCCATCAAACTTAAACCCATCCCGGGTGAAGGTGCTAATTAATCCACCGCAGTGGGGTTGTTTCTCCAGCAAGAGGATAGAATGCCCGAATTTTGCCAGGTAAGCGGCTGCGGTCAGGCCGGACGCGCCGCCGCCAACGATAATTGCGTCATAAATCATAGCGTCTCTTCTAAATAAGGTTGAACAAAATCTTCGCTTTGCTGCCAAACAGCTTCACTCAAGTCAGGTTTAACCGCATACCAAGCGGGTTTTTCTTCGATCGTCTGGTTATAAAACCGCCCCGTGACACCCTCCAGGCTGGGATCTGCAGCGAGATAATAAATCGCCTCGCCGGAACTGACCGGGTCTTTTAAAAACCAATGCAGGACATATCGGCTGTAGATACGGTATAAAAAGCCATTATTCATGCCAATATTCGTACGCACAGCCCCTGGGTGTAAAATATTAAAAGTGACATCGCTGTCGGAATATCGTTCCGCAAACACCTGGGCCGTGTGGATCTGGGCGATCTTGGCGGCGCCGTAAGCCCACAGCCCAACATACGGCCGTTTATGCCAGTTGGGGTCTTTGATGCTGAAACCGCCAAAGCGATGCGCTTCAGAGCTGATATACAGCACCCGGGCGGGTGCGCCATGGATTAAGTTGTCGATCAGCAGCCTTGTCAATAAAAACGAAGCCAGGTGAATTACCCCATAGGTCATTTCATGCCCGTCCGGCGTTCGCCGCCGCCGTCTGTTAAACACGCCTGCGTTATTGATCAATAGATGAATTTGGGGGTACTTCTCGCGGATTTCAAACGCCGCTTGTTGAACCTCGGCCAATTCTTGGAAATCTGCAATGAACAGATCGACTTGGACACCGAAATTCTCGGTCAGTTCTGCTTGGACTCTCTGTCCTTTCTCTCTGCTCCTGTTGATCATTACCAGGTGCGCGCCGCCCTGGGCCAGCCTCTTTGCGGCTTGATAACCCACACCTGAGGTGGTCCCAGAGATGACACACACCTTACCATCCACCCTGGCATCGGTTGTCTTTTGCGGCTTGAGGCTGTTTTGGATATACTGTAATTCTTCAGGTAGTTTCATCGATTCCTATCCAAAAACGCGTTTCATAAAGCGGGGGTACGCCCGTTTCATCCCGGGTACGTTTGCGAAGATATCGCCCCATAAATCATAATAATCCCTTTGATGTACAATCCGGCCGTCATCATCCAGCGTGAGCTTGGTGCAGCCGTAGAGGGTGGTGCTGGGCGTATTGCGGAAGATCATCGTCATCTCCCACTGCATGAAAATCAGGTTTTCACCCGATGCAATGGCCGTGATGTTCATCTTCAATTCCTTGCAGCGCTCAGTCAACCGATTGCACATGGCAACAAAGGCGTCCTTGCCGATCACCTTCTGGATCGGGTCCTGGAACACAATCTCATCGACATAATAACCAAAGATGTGAGACCAATCTGGTTTGCCGTGGGTGTTATAGGTCTTTGACCACAGGTCAAGGACCAATTCTGTATCGAGAGGTGTTAACTCACCAGTGCTTTGCCCATTTTCAGACATTTTCATTAAAATCTTCTCTATTATCAAGCAAGAAACATATTCCCTGATTCAGGCTGATTTATCAGTTTAGATGTAAAAAAATTAACCCTTCAAGTGTGTGCCATAAAAACTTCATTAGCAATTTAATGCGTTCATACCAAAACTTTATTTTACCTGAAAATTGGCTAAAAACAGTGGTTTTCGCCGGATTTTTGCAAAATTGAGTGAAAATTTATCTGGATTATTGCCCCCTTTGAGGACCTCCTTACGCTGTGCCAGTACCTAAAAATTTGTTTAGCTGGATAATCTGATATTGACCACCCATAAGGGCTGATTGACATGGCCCAATCTTTGAGAAAATCCACCTCGTTTTCATCCTGCCGCGCTGCGTTTTTGATTAACCAGGTTTTGCCCACGCTATCTAATATAATCTTCAACAATTATCCCCTTGATGAAAGCTATTTAACCAACTTGCATCTCTAATGAAACGATTTTTAAACGCTGGGTATGTTACGGTATGACTGAACCAGTTCACTTTTAGAAAAGGAGATGCACAATGTTCAAAAGATTAGGTGTAGTTACAATTCTTGTCGTCCTGGCGCTGATGGCCTCAGTGCCAGCTGTATCGGCCCTAGGTCAAATATCAGACACTGGCGTGATTTGGGTCGATCCACTTCTTTACACACCCGTCCAGATGCCAATTCCAGACATCAGCCTTCCAGTGGCTGAAGCGGCTCAATCAGCGCCGACCACGCCAGCCGCTCAACCCCAGGGAGGCCCTCCACCCGACCAGGGTCAACCTCTTGCCACCGGTAGTATCTGGGTTCAACATGAAGGCAGAGAAATCCGCATCAACTTCAATGCTCGTACAACTGCCGAGGGTGCTACTGGCCACATTTATTGGCGTGAGGAAGGTCAGACAATTCGGGCCCATGTTGTAGATATGTTTTTTAACTTCGGTGAAAATTGGACCTGCGCATTTATGTCTGGCGAGGTATACAGTGGTCATGAGACACGAGAGAATATGTGTTTTATGGTTTGTGATGATTATGATGTTTTTGTTAGATGGAACTATGTATTTTATTTATATGAGCAGTTTGATTCCCATCGCGGCAACTTAACCATCAAGCCTTAAGGCACCCCAGACTGTGACCATCAAAATGGAGGAGGCTTGGAGGCCTCCTCCCCTGAGAAATACCCGGGACTCCTGTCGTGCCACCCACAACCTGATCACGCAATCGCAAGAGGTCTTACAAGGGGGTAAGGCCTCTTTTCCTCTTCAGCGCGGTAAACTGCCAGCCGCTGGCTGGCAGTTTTCAATTCACCAAGCCATTTTATCAATCTGTCTGCCCACCAGGGCCAGCCTCGCAACGATTACAAAAACTGCTGTTCAACAAACTGCTCGATGGGGGTCAGTTCCAGCGGGTATTTCGCCAACGTGGGGCCCATGTCAAAGGCGCTGCCGTGGATGTCTTCCAGGTAGGCGTACATCATAATCTGGCTCATGCCCGGTTGGAAGGGTTTCATCAAGGTTGACATAACTTTCAGCATCGCGCGCGGCATGCTCCCGATCTTGACCTCGCCGTCGATCCGCTCGGCATACATCTGCGCCACTTCGTTCGTGGTGGGATTGTCCGGCCCGCCCACCTCGATGATGTCGCCTTTCGCCCGGGGGTCATCCAGCGCAATCATCACATAACGGGCCACATCCTCAACGGATACAAAATTGCGCGGGCTGTTCCCCTCACCGAACACGCTCACCTTGCCCTTTTCCATCAGCGCCTGGCCGAGGAGTAAATGGGCATGGGTCTCCATGAAGGCCGTGGGGCGGATGATCGTATAAGCCATGCCGCTCTTCGCCAGGTAATCCTCTACACCAGCTTTGAAACGGATCCAGGAAGCTGGGTGGTCGGGGGCGGCATCCATGGCCGAAATATAAATAAAGTGTTCCACCCCAGCAGCCTTGGCCGCATCGACCAGGTCGCGGTGACCTTTGTCATCAACCAGCTTGGAATGGTTGCCCCACCCATCCACAGCCCCGTGTGCAGAAGCCACCACAACCTGCACACCCTGGCAAGCCCGCTGAAGTGAAGCCGGGTCGCGCAGATCCGCCGCGATCACCTCTGCCCCTGCAGCCTTGATATCCCCCAGCCGCGCCTCCGGCTCTCGGGAGGACGCCCGCACCGCTTTACCCGCACCCAAAGCTTGCCGGGCAATCGCCTTTCCTAACCTGCCGCTTGCACCTACAATTAATATCATCACGACACCTCCTGATTATTGATTGGTTCGCGCCGGTCGGCTAGCATTTTCTCGAGGTGCTGGATCAGGACCTCCCAATCCCGGAAATAGTAGGCTTCACCATCCGGCAGCGATTGTAATTTACCCCGCCAGGCTGTCATGTGGGGGTCATCACCCCGTTGGACTTGCCAGAGGCTGAGCGTAAACAGGCGGGTTTCATGGTTTGCCACATTCGCTCCTTATTTTAAAATATTACGAAAAGGTACCCAAAACAACGGTGTCCAACGTTGATTGGTTGCATTTATTTGTTGTTTTATTCTGATTTTAACCGGGCATCACACCCAGTTGTTCCAGCATCGTCATCCGGTCAGTATATACCCAGGACTCGGCGATCTTACCCTCCGCCAATCGGTAGATCACAGCCAGTGGGCAATCCACCTGCTTGACGGTGGGTGGGATGCCATTGAAATCTCCCGTGTGGACACCCCGCATGCGCCCTATCATGCAGACCCGATCACCTTCCGCAACCATCTCGTCAGCGATGAGTTCATATTTCGGAAAAGCCGCTTCAGCGGCCAGACCGTGCTGGATGAGCTCCGGATCTGCAATAAACTGTTCAAGTTTCTCTTTGGGCTTATCCTTGCCGCTGAAGGCATCCAAGTAACGATGAATAAATGCCTTGTTTTCTTCAATCGACATGTGAGTCTCCTTTCAAATCTAAAGTCACTATTTCATGTCGTGCTCTGAACGCATTGATAATCCGTAGGATGCGTCAGCAATTAAAGATTAGCTGAATGTCGTGTCGAAAGTCGCCAGCGTGGATGGTAATGTCAGCCACACAAGTTCCCTGACTTTCAATACCACCCAGCTGGCTGGCACTGATAATCTATACCCAATATATCAAATCTAACGTTTCAAAATCGTTTAATGAAGGCGAAAATTGTGATTATTAAGAAATAATTGGACGAGATGCCCAAATCAACAGCAAAATTCTGGCTTGCTTATATTTAGGCAAAATTTAGCCTTCTTGCGGTTGCCAGCGCCTGCTGGAGTAAATCCTGCGCTTCTGTGCGGCTGCCTGCATCCCAGGCCGCCACTGCTCCCGTCAAGAGTGGTTCAATCTCCGGATCAAGCGCTTGCTGGTCGGGGCCAAACATCTCCCGTACATAGCCGATCGCCTCCGCTAGCTGATCCCGTGCCAGGGCAACATGGATCAACGGCCACAAAGCCATCCAATGAAAGGAATAAGGTGATCCGTGTTTTTTCCATGATTCAAGCGCCTGGTGCGCCAGGTGAACCACTTCACTTAAATCATGGTCTGATGGAATTGAAGGATTTGCACGACGCAACGTTACCCAGGCCAACCCTGCCTGGCTGACGCCGATGTAATCGTACATCCCCGCTGATTGGGCCAGCGCCAGGCAGCGCTTGGCGATTTCTTCCACCCGGTTGATATCCCCTTGCAGTCGATGGACCACCACCCGGTAAGCCATCACACGAACCTGCATGGTGACATTACCGGTTCTTTCAACCAACCTGAATGCCTCACACAATTCATGCGCCGCTTCTGCATAGCTTTTATACCAGATCAGGCAGAATCCCAAACCAAATCGGTTCAAGCCAACCAGATCAAGATCTGCAGATTCAGGCAGCGCGTTAACAGATGCTCTGGCAGTGTTGATGGTTTCCTCGTCAACAGTAAACTTGTTTTTTAAGAACAAATAATTCGCAATCAGATGGAAAAACTCCGCCTGTTGTTTTGGCGTGCCACGAGCTTCAATGAGTGGTCGAGTTTGATCAATCAATTGATTAAAAAAGTCAGGGCGCTGCCACCAGTATACACAGGCCTGCTTACTAAGCTGGATGTCGCACCAAACCTCCCACCAGGCAGAATCTTGATCATCGGTTGGTTGACCAAGCATGGCCTCGGCACCTTCATATTGGGCGAACACCTCATCGAAACCCACCCGTTCACTCTCCATAATTCTCCCAATTTTATAGACGAGCCTGGCCCGCTGAAGCTTGTTGGAGGGTGAGGTGGTCGCCAAGGCCCCCTGGTAAGCGCTGCGAGACGCCTCATTGGCAGCCATCACCAAGTTTAAATCCCCCTTCTTTTCCTGAAGGATTGCGGTCAGTGCTTGACGTTCTGCACCCTGTGGCAGTTCCGGCAGCAAGCGCAACCCACCTTCCAGCGCAGCCAGCTCTTCCTCGTGGGCATACACCCGGTTAGCGGCCTCAGCAGCCCATTGGTAGAAGCGGATCGCCTTTTCAAACAGCTGTGCGGCTTCATAATGTCCGGCAATAACTGAGGATGCTCGATCAAGCTCGTCAACATAAACCTTTTCCAGAGTCTCAGCGATCTGTTTGTGCAGCCAACGTCGCCGGGTTTCACTCAGATTGTTGTAGGCTACGCGTCGCAGTTTGTCATGGCTGAAGTCATACGTGTTTTCACCCTGCTCCCGAATGATGCGCCGCCGCCAGCATTCATCCAGGCAGTCCACCAATCCATCCTCACTGAGATGGGTGACCTGTGCCAGGACAGGGAAGGTAAAATCCCGCCCAATCACTGAAGCTTGCTCAATCACCTCGCGTGCCAATGGGGAAAGCTGTGCCAGGCGGGCTTCGAGCACCTGCCGCACCCGGTCAGGTAATGAGTCACTCACCGTGACGATAGCGGTCACCTGGTCGACAGACAACAGGCGCGCAGCGCGCACCAGTTCTACGATGAAAAAAGGATGCCCTTCTGTAGCTGCGTAAAGACGCGGGCTCATTTCGGGGTTTATTGGGCGGCCGTAGACATGCTCCGCCAATGTCAGCGTATGCCCCTCGTCCAGCGGGCCCAACTCTTGAACGGTCAACCTGTCAGCCCGAATCAGCTCCCCCTGCCATTTTTCAATTTGTGAACCTGGATCATAATCTTCCGTACGCAGCGCTCCGATCAGCAGCAGTTGGGGATGGCGTCCATGTTCATCAAACACGGTCAGCAGGTAGGCAAGCCAATCTAAAGTCTCGCGGTCACACCATTGCAAATCATCGATAAACAGCAGCAGGGCTTTTTTATCTTTCATGATCGTCCTTGCCAGGGATTCAAACAGGCGCAGCCGCTGCCAATCTTTGGTCATCGGTTCCGGCGATTGCAGGTCAGGATGGTCTGCCTGGAGTTCCGGCAGGAGCCGCATCAGTTCTCTCAGCCAGTGACTCTCCATATTGGCCACTGGGCAGCCGCGCAGCCAGCTCACCACCGGGGCGTAAGCCAATTTCTCCTCCGTGGGGTAACAGCGCGCCCGCAGCATCGGGATGCCCTGGCGCACGATCCAATCCATAAAGGCTTCGGCCAGGTGGGTCTTTCCGATGCCAGCCTCACCCTGAATCAGTACCATCTGCGGCTCTCGCCGTGCCCTGCGCCAGGCACCCTGGAGGATCTCCCAGCTGGCGTCCCGGCCCACCAGGGGGACCGCCATCTCAACAGTTGCGTGTGAACCTTCAATCGCTTCTTTTTTCAGCAGTCGTTGATAAAGTTCTTGAACCATTGGACCAGGTTCAACACCCATTTCTCGTTCTAAAAGGGTTACACATGTATGGTAGGTATGCAAGGCGGCAGCCCGGTCTTCGTTTAAAGCTTGCAGACGCATCAATTGGGCGTAAGCGGGTTCGTGCAAGGGGTCGTGTCGGATCAATGCCCGTGCATGCACAATCGCCTGCTGGTATTGGCGGTATTTCTCGTACAACGAAACCAGATCCGCTAGGGCCTGGCTGTAGCGCTGCGCTAGGCGTTTCCGTTCAGCCAGCAGCCAATCATCATAACAGCCCGGCAGCAGCTCCCCACGATAGGTTTTGACCGCCTTTTTCAGCAGATCGATCTTTTCAGCATGGAAAATGGCGTTGTTAGCCTGGTCGATATAATTTTCAAAATCAGCCGCATCCAACACGTAGAGCGCGTCTTCATTCCATGTAACATTGGCCCGGTCAGCCGCGATGAATTTATGTGACTCAGGCAAAACCCGTCGCAGCTTGTACCATAAGTTTCTTAAGTTAGCTAAGGCTTGGGTCTCATTGCTGTCCGTCCAAAATGTAAACGCCAGATGTGATCGGGCAATCGGCTGGCCGCGGTACAAGAGCAGATAAACAAGCAATCGCTGCAGGCTCGGACGCTCAAAACCGGCAATTTCTTGGTCGCCAGCCTTAATCCTAAAACCGCCCAGTATTTCTATTGATACAATCCCACGCTCATTCATTTCCAGCGAGATCCTTTTTAGGATTTCTCGGACAATGTCTTAAGCTCAACAAAAGCCTGAGACATTGGATAATAAGTTACAACTATTTACGTTTAAGCTTAAATGCAGATGTCGATGATTAATGTCAACATTATTATAATATAAATTAAATCCAAGCTCAAATTTTTCAGGCAAATTGTCGTAAACGAGTATGGACCAGGCTGCCATGATGACCCCAAATGATAGATTGGCAATCAATTTGGCTATCCAGGCAATTTTAAGCTCCTTTCCTCCCCACCTACAGTCACCTCGTCTACGCTTTGGGTAGCGTTGGCACTTAATCTCGCCAGGCTGTGTTACATCTTTTTTTTAATAAAATTCAAAGTTTTTCCAAGTCGGTTATTTTAATCATTTTCGTCAGGATAACCCGATTATCAACAAACCAACGAAGTTTTCTCTACCATTTGATGACCTTGATCACACCTTGGACCTAATCTGGGATTGTCCCAAACAGTATCAGGATAAATACATCCGGCATAGCAAGGCGTATAGTGACCAGAACACACCACAGGTTGCCTTAATCCACTTTTTCCCAAATCAGTTCATCCACTGGGAGAATCCTGGTGATGACCATCTCCACCACAATCACCTGCTCTGGCTACCCAGCATGTTGGTAATAACACCTCTCAGTCTAAGTCAAACCTCACTCATCACAAAGGCAAAAGGCCACTTCTACTCATACCCTCTATATATGTCATGTGAAAGAGACGAACTTAAAGGATCCTGCTCTTAAATCATTATTTTCACTGATACCAGGATTGTGATCGCTGTTTTCTTTGCCAATAGGCTATTTTAAAATTAGTGGTAAGAAGATATGTAAGCCGCTGCCCTGCTCAACAATTACCTGGCGGGTGGTCGAATCCCTCAGGCTGGGCTCAGACTCACGCACCTCAAGACGAACCGTGTAAGTGCCAGGAGTGCTGAATTTATGGCTGATCACCTCCCAGCACATTTTCCAATCTGTATCCCAAACCCCATCGTTATTCCAATCCCAGCGCGCAGATAGGTGATAAAAAGGCTGGACGGGTTTATCTGGGTCAGTGCTGGAACTGGGGTCGAATTGAAAGATGGTAGTGGTATCCCCGCTGGATGGAGTGACTGTAAACGATGCTGTTGGCGGGTTATCGATCTTGATGGTATGCGTCGTCGAATGTGTCAACCCTGCGCCATCCTTCACCTCCATCTTGATGGTTTTAAAGCCGTAATTAGCTGATCCAAAAGTTGCAGTTATCATTTTAGCATAACTCCAACTGGTATCCCAACTGCCATCATTCTCCCAATCCCACCTCACCTGCAATTCTGATGTGAGGCATTCAACATCACTGCACCCTGAGGCATCGAAATAGAAAGCCGTGGTGTTGGGTCCAATTTCCGGTGTGACCGTGAAGGATGCCGTTGGGGCAGTATTAACAATCGAGGTGATTTGCTTGGTGGTGCTGTCGGTCAGCCCATAAGTATCCTTGACCTGTAATCGAATGGTCCTGCTGACGGATGCAGATGTACACGGAATCGTATAAAGGTGGGAAGCAGACTTCGTATATGACCAAGCTGTATCGTAAATGCCATCATTTTCCCAATCCCAGCGGACCTGCAGGTTCACTTTTGCGTCTTCCAAATCTGAACTATCGATTGCGTCAACCATAAAAAACGTACTGCCGGAAGTCCCGCTGGTGGGTGTCAGCGTAAAGGCTGCCTTAGGCTTGGTTTCGCCAAGAATGCGGCCGTAAATTTCAGCATATCCCTCCGTGTTTCGCTCTTCCCAGATCACCAGGCAGTTCGGCGAGCTGCAGGCCACGGCTGGTTTCTCTCGGTGGGGATAGACAGGCGGGGCGACCTCCATGATCGGCTCATAAGTCTCATTAAATTGTGCGATCCGGCCGGAGACCCCGACCAGTGAACCGCCGCCATACTTCTGCCAAACCGCCATCAGCTGGTACTCCTTGCAGGCCAACGCAGCTGGCACAAAGGGTGATCCGGTGGTGGCACTTTCAATTTGGGTCACAATACTTGACGGTGTCCCCTCAAAATCAACAAAACGAGCATAGACCCGTTTGCCGCCAGATTGAACCGAGGTCCAGGTAACCAGAAAGGTGCTTAACGGGCAGGCACTGACCGCGGGAACCAGCTCGTCATCCGGCCACCCGGCGATGGCAAACTCCCCGCCCAGCAAGGCGCCTGCGCCGCTTATCCGCTGCCCATAAATATTTTCATTGGTGGTCGAGTAAATACTGTCGTTGTAGTTATCGAAAACAACCAGGTAGCGGTTCATAACCTGGTTATAGGCCACAGCGGGATGCAGGCGGTTCTCTGTAGCGCTGCTGGCAATCAAGAATTTCGCTGGCCACCCCCCGCCAACCGCAAAAATCCGCCGCCCTCGAACTGAATAATAGTTCGGATAGGTGGGCACATAATCTTCCCACACCACCAGGTATTCCTGGGTTGCTGCGGCATAGACCACCTTGGGACTGAAGGAACTATCGCTGGTGGATGAATCGATGGCGAATGCCGCGGCAGCCGCGCTGCCATCCCAGGCAATGAAGCGGCCATAGATATCCGAATTCCCCTTATCATAAGGGTCAGACGTGGCAGGTGTGATATTGCGTGACCACACCACCAGGTAGCGATCATTGAGCGGGTCATAGGCCACCGATGGATCTTTATCCAAGAGCGCATTAATCGAAATATCAAACTGTGCCCCCAGCAGCTCTCCCCGGCTGCTGACACGCCGTCCATGCAGGTTGTATGGATCACCCCAAACTGCAAGATATTCATCCCTGACGGAGTTATACGCCAAAACAGGGTTAAACCCATAACCGTACCCATCCGAAACCAGGAAGGGGGGCCGCATGGGCAGGGTATCTAGGGATGCCATGTCGGGAGCTGCTTGCACGGCAGGGACAGCCTGGTCTGGCGATTCGCTTCCCTCACCGAATAGCGTGCCAGGATCTGTTTCTGCGCTGACCTGTAGGCTCACCCACAAGTGAGAAAACAGAAGACCTAACACAATCACGGACCCACAAAATTTTATTGCCTTCATTTTGATTTCTCCTTTAAAAAGCCCCGTATAAAACCTTCTCGATCCCAGTTTGATTGGACCATATCCATCAAGGCCTGCCTGTTTGCTCGCTATCCCGTTGGTGATCACACCGGCATACACACATTTTCCCAAGACCATCATCCATTATCCTCAAGCGATCCTCCTTCCCCGGGTTCAAGCTCATGCGCTTGAACCTCGATCAACACCAGCAAGGCATCGACGGATTGAATTGTCCAGCAGGAACCGCACTGGATTTGTTCAACCTCGCCATGCCAATCGCCTAGCTGCTGCAAGTCCGTGCTGGTTTCTCGCCAGATGCGAATAAGATAGGAGTGATATTCAATGGTCATCGTTCAACCTCAAATCCTGTCAATGGCTAGAGCGTCTTCCGCTAGAAAACCATCGAATGTGTGATGATCATTTGGCCACCTTGCGGACCTCTTTTCCTGTTTTTCGCCTATCGGAAGATCAACGGCAGGAAAATTCCAGCTGGTGGTTCTGTGCTGATGCTGATCTGTCTTGCCACACTGGCTTTACTGTGGTAGAGCGCGTAACCAACAATCCCATAGCTACCCTTCTCAGCACCGCTGCTGTCCCAGGTGGTTTCCTGGTCGATAAACCCACGCGGCGCCAGGTCGGAGAACGGTTTTGTGATGGTCTCAATCAAGGTGCCCAGGGGATCAAAGACTTTGATGTACAGCGTTCCAGAGAGCGCAACGCTGCCGGTATTCTGGAATCTCAGGGAGAGGTCAATCGTCTCTCCAATTTCAAAGTACCCCGGTGAAGCCACCAATTGGGTAATCTCACCGGAAGTGATCCCAACCTGGAAGGTAGTGGTGATTCGATCGAGGACCTGGTTTTCGGTGTTTCTGAGGGTGACCTCCAACAAGTACCCTCCCGGCTCAATCCCATCTGTGTTCCATACAAAACCGATAGAAGCATCTCCAACCAGGTTGGGAAGGGTTTGCAGCGGCAGCCCATCAAGAAATTCGCCAACCGGGTAACTTTTAACCACCGCCACCACGCTTACATCCTGGGCTGGCCCTGTATTGGTGACCATCACATCTGCCTGCACTCCTTCTCCCTGAAAGAAAGCCTCTTTATTCGTCATCATGGCGGTTAGCGTGACCGGTGAGAGGATGGTGTCAATCTCAAAGCTGTAGTTTTGATAAAAGCGGATGTCGGTCGTGGCAGGGTCATAATAGAACGGATACATAATGATGGTCAGGGTGAGTGTGCCGTCGGGATCTTCCATAACAGCCCAGTCAAATTGACCCTCCGGCACCCAGCCATCCGCAGCCCTGGTGGTGTTTTGATCTTGAAAATTAAGTGCAGCGATATTCATCTCGTTAATGGGCAGGTTGAGGCCGCTATTTGACACCTCTAACAAGCCAGATCGATCGGCCAGGTGAACCTGCTGGACCTCGTAGCCAGGGGGATAGATAATGGTGTGCATATAGAAGGGGATTCGATAGCTGCCTGGTTCAAGGATTAAATCCCCACCGGGAATGTCAACTTCGTGGAATTCACCGACAGGGGTGACTTCATAATCTGGGATGACGATGTCAACCGCCGATAAAGCTCCGCTGGCGGTTAGCCCTTGGACATTTGCCTCTTGTTGAAAAGAAGATGGGGCGCTGTGGGTCCCTCCAGGCACAATGCCATACTTTGGATCACCGTACAGGTTATATTCATGGATCCACAGGTTATCAAAGGGCATGATCTTATCCGTAATCGAAGAGCAAGCCGCGTAAAACCGCTTCACGCCTGTTAATGCAAACCCAACACTTCGATCTGATTTCCAAAATTTATTAAAAAACATTTTGGCATAGGCCCTGTTTTTTGATACCTCCGATACTTCTGTTGACCCAACAAACACAGCCGCACCCTGATCATGAAACGCTTCAGAGAAATTGTAATCCCCGCCTCCCTTATTCCAGGGAGCGTTTGAGACATGGTCTTCGTACGAGCCGGTTAAGCAGGCAAAACTGAGCACAACCGGATTCGTGCCCCCAAAGCTCAGCGGGTAGGTGGCAGAAACAATCTGCGTGGTAGATAAACCATCCCAACTATCCACCCCCCCGTGGCCTTGATAAACGATGACATCTTTGCCCGCCGCATTATTCTTGTAGGCGGCTTCTTGATTGGAAATATTATTCAGATGCAATTTGGTGACACAAGCTTCACAATCAATCAGCTTATCAATATCATTAATCGCACCAACGAACCCATCCTGCATTTTTTGGTTGCTATCCGTCCCGCTGACCAGGAGGTAATGTGAGCGATCGAAACTCCCGGTTAGATTGTTCTGGAGCAAATTGACAAGGTTAGCCGCATCGTTACCGATGATCCGCCCAACAATTAACTCAGGCGCTGCGTTGCTGCCGCCGGTATCTGCATAGCGCAGGTCGCTCAGGTTTACCTCAAATGTTTTCATACTAGAATTACTCCAACTTACCTGGGTGATGCGTTCCAGCCACGCCGGGACAATCTCGGTCTCGCCCACGATGAGCAGGTATCCCAGTCCTGGAATACCAAAATTGCTGTTCAGCGCAGTCGCCCAATCACCCCCGGGTTCAATCAGGCCATCGAGCATCATATCGGTGTTGGGTCCGCTCAGAAATCCCAACACGCCCGACCTTGCGAAAGCCAGTTTTGCCATCATCACCAGCACCTGGTCATTATCCTGTATAAAGTTGTTAACAAACAGCCGTCCGGGGTCAGTGACGATCAAATAGCTGGATGATTTAATCGCGTTGGCATGCGCTTGAGCCAACGCCTCGCTGGGCGCGGATCCAGCTGTCTGCGTTGTCTTAAAGACTTCAAAAGCAAGGGTTGGTTTGTGATACAGTTTCCCGGTAGAGTCACTGAAAGACATCTCAATCGTTCTTCCGATTTCTGGCGCCGGTGGGTTGTTCGTCATCAGAACTGGTATCGCCGTAAAAATGTAGGTACGTGAGCTGCCAGCCGCCAAGCCAACCGAATCGCTGATGATCACATCCGAGGTTCTCAGATTGGGGTAATAATTCGTTTGATAATCAACGCCATAAGCGCTGGCATCAATCGCCTGGAAACCGGTTAGTGACTCCCAGATCTCTACCTGGCTGGCTTTGGCTCCCCCCTGGTTCTTAATCGTCAGTTCCACCGCAAACGTGTGGCCGTGACGGAAGACCTGATGGTTTGTGACGACCAGATTCGGCTCGGGGGGCGGTGTTGGGTTAGCAACGGTCACCTGGATCACATCTGTCCCAACTTTGCCGTCACCATCCGTAGCCTGAACCGCGAGCGAATGGGTTCCCGCCGGGAATACGGTGGTATCCCAGCCAAATTTGATATCCAAAGATGGGCTGACCGGGAAGCTTCCGCCGGTCACCTTGACCCCATCGACGAACAGTTCTACATCGCTCCAGCCCGAATCATCTGAAACGGTCACCCACACCGATGTATAGCCGTACACATTATCCCCATGATGAGGATGGAAGAGATGCACCTGGGGTGCAGTTTTGTCGATAAAGTTGACCACTTCTACGGATCGGGTAGCAACTGCACTGCGCCCTGAAAGGTCGTAGGCTTTTGCCGTTAAAGTATGGCCGCCGTTGTCACCCGCCCCTGTCGATAGCTTCCATTCGTAAGGATAAGTGAAATCGGTAAATACTTTAACACCGTTCCAGTAGAATTCAACTTTCTTGACCCCCATATTGTCCTGCGCTTCTACTTGGATAACGACCGTGTCTTTAATGATCCCTGGGTCAATAATTGCCACGGTGGGATTGGTCGAATCCGCTGATGGTAAGGTCTCAAACAGGAAGTCAGCACTTTCCACGCTGTCCCCGCCAGGGGCCGCTGATCTCACCTTAAAATGATAGGTGGTGGAAGGGGTCAATCTTCCCAGCAGAACCTCATGCAGGGTAGTTTGAGAGGGATCTGCCGCTTCCAAACGGAAAAGACGAGCAAGGAAATCGAATTGCACCAGGCTGTCAGCAGGCACGCTGGTCTGCCAGGAGATCAGTGCCGAATCAGCGCTCAGGTCACTGACCGTTGGGCCGGCGACAATCAACAGCTCTGTTTCTGGGATGATGTCCCAAAACTTGTTGCCATTCAGGGTCTTTCCGGTTAGCGGAGCGCTGTACTCAATAAAATTCGAGTTGATGACCGTGCCGCCCTCAGAAGTCGCGCCGACCGATGTATAACCGGCAAGATCCGTGGCGACAATTTGATAGTAATCGCACAAACCAATCACTTCCAGGTTAAACAATCCTTCCGCATTGGTTGTGGTCGAATCCATTTGACGCCCAATAACACCTGGCGTAATCGAACAATAGAGCTTGACGTTGACCCCCGCGATGGGGGTTGTTTGGTCACCCACCTGACCTTGGTAGACGTTGCCGCTTAACACCGGCACGTGATAAAAAATTTCCAATTGGGGGACGTGCTCATTATGCTCGTGACTTTCAAACCAGCGCTCATAGTAGGTACCACTAGCGGGGCCCAGCAGCAGCACCCCATGGTTTGAAGAGGGATCATCAACCCAGGTTTGCACAAATGAGGTGATGAACCAGGATTTATACAAGCCAACAACCGTATCAATGGATGCATTGATCCCATAGGCACCCGTGTTAATCTCACTGTTCCAGGTCACGGTCGATTCATCCCAGTGATTGTTGACAAAATAGGCACTGACGGAAAGATCATCCCGGCCTGAAGCGCTATCCAAGAACAGATACAGGTTGGCGCTGTCAACAATCGCCCCAACGGGCAGCGATGAGGTGTCAAAACGAATTAATGTCGCTGCCTGGCCTTCACGCGTGTAAGACAGTCCCAAATAATGCTCGTTGCCAAAATTGGATGATGGATCCCAACTCTTAAGGGTTGCATCCGCTGCTGCGCTAATTGTGAGGGTTTTTTGAATAGTGTCAATGGCTGGTTCCCCTCTGGCTGGTGAGCCAGGCGATATTAAAGGCAGCAGCAAGGCTAATATCAGCACACTGGAAAAAAGTTTAAGCCTAAACATTGTTCTCTCCTCTTGAGGGGTACCTTCTGTCTGTGCTTAATAAATTAGCACAGGGGTGGTTACAAACTGTCCACAAAACCAACCTGCAGGAGAAGCCCCCAACAGACAGCTAGGGTCTCCAAACCTGATTTAATGATGGATGATGTGTCTTAGAGGTGTTTTGAGACAAGATCCCTGGTGAAATCGAGATAGCGCTGGCGTTGACCCGGGTCTGGAATCAGCTCCCCCTTTTGAGCAATACAGGCTTCCGCCTCCTGCCGGTACCAAACCGCTTCATCATCACGTCCTACGGCTGCCAACACCCGGGCATGGGCCCAGTGCACCTGCTCTGTCCCAATCCAGGCCTGGTGAGCTTGTGGCAACAA
This sequence comes from Candidatus Brevefilum sp., assembly GCA_019428905.1. Lineage (GTDB taxonomy): Bacteria > Chloroflexota > Anaerolineae > Anaerolineales > Anaerolineaceae > Brevifilum. Next base: position 9,698 of record JAHYJN010000036.1, on the reverse strand, counting down.
TGACAAAGCTTCCCCCGTGTGTGTCAAAGCGCCGCTCAAGTCCCCCTGGGCTAAACATGCTAACCCAAATTCGACTTGCGTCCATACCACATTCATTGGTAATTTTTTGTCCAGGGCAATTTGCAGGGCTTCATCAGCGAAGCTCAGAGCTGTGCCCGCTTCCCCGGTCAACCGCCAACACCTGGTTAAAGCTGCTAATCCTGTGGCCAGCCCTTCATGATATTCGGAGGTGCGCGCAACATCAACAGCTTCTTGTAGTAAGAGTGATGCGCGGGCAAATTGACCGGCAGAGATCTCGACCATAGCCAGCATCACCAAAACATCCACCAGGCGGCGGCGATGTGAGATGGACCTGGCCCGGTTGGCTGCGCTTTCCAGCCACTGACGAGCTTTATCGACATCACCCAGGTGATACAGGCTCAACCCCATGCCCCCTTCTGCGGCAACACTACCTTGCCCGCTGTGCAATTCGATCTGCAGATCAAACGCTTGTTTACAATATTCTATCCCCATCAGATAGTCCCCCTGATACAGGTGCCAGGTACCGATTAAGTTCAGGCCGTACGCCTCAGGCGGGCGGGCGTAAATCCGCCTTGCCAGATCAACATGATCATCCAGGTGCTGCTTTGATTCTGGCAAGCGACCCAGCTTCAGCAATATTGAGCCAATATCTATACCATCCCAGGCCATGCGATTTTGATCGTTCGCGCGCTGATGAAACGCATAGGCTTCCTGCTGATAGGTCAGCGCACGGCTGTAATTGGCTAGGTGGAAATGGACATACCCCAGGATATGGCTGATGTGGCCATGCATGACGGTATCCAGCTCGTCATCAGCGAAGGCCAGGGCTGATTCGAGGGCTGTCAGCGCTGATTGCGGCTGACCTAAAAAATAATGGGCAAAACCAATCTGTTCCATTAAATGCGCAGACGCAGCATGATCATTAAGTTGCTTGGCGCGCTTCAACCCTGCTTGTGCCTCATAAATGGCTTTTTCATAGTGTGAATCAAGATTGAGGTAGCGAACCTTCTCCCGCACAAATGAAAGACGCAGTTCAGCGCTGCCGGAATGAGACAGGGCGTCCAAGGCGGCCAAATCCTGATCGCGATCCGCGATGCGCCCTTGAAGATATCGCAAATGGGCGCGTGCAGCCAAAACCCCTGCACGCTGCTGGTTACACGCCACCTGCCTGCAATTTGGATCGATTTGATCCAGCAAGGACAACACCTGCTCTTGGTGTCGCTCTGCTTCCTGCCACGCGAAGAGCTGTTCAGCTGCCTGGGCGGATAAAGCGTGATAATAGACTGCCTTGTGAGCTTGATTTCCTTTTGAAAAATGGTATGCCAGGGTCGTCACAGCTTCAGGATTCAATTTCTCAATCGCGTAACCGGCCCGTCGATGCAGCAGCTGGCGCCGCACAGGTGCCAGACGATCGACAACAACCTGCTGGATCAGGTCATGACGGAATCTAAACTTACCCTCCTCCTCGACAAAGAACTGCCGGGCGGTCAATTCTTCAAGGCCAGCAATCATTTCAAGCTCATCACGTCCAGCTGTCTGGTGAACCAGATTAAAATCGAAAACACCGTTGATGACAGCGCCTGCCTCCAAAACCTGGCACGCCTGGGAACTCAGGCTTCGCATCCGCTCGTCGACCGCCAGTCGCAGTGAATTTGGCACCGGCATCTGAGTTAAATCGCTGAAACTTCCCGTTACTACGCCTTTCTCGAGTATTGAACGTAGGGTCTCTATCAGATAGAAAGGATTGCTGCCTGTAACCCGCATCAACCAGGTCGACAACAGGGATCGATCGATCGCATTAAGGTTGGGTGCAGAGGAGATGAGGGTGTCCACTAAGGCGTTAACTGCCTCCGGGTCAAGGCCAGGCAACTCCATTTCGATCAGCCCGATCGTTTTTGCGAGGCTGCCCCGCAACTCAACCAAGGCTTGTTCCTCCTCTTTCCGGTATGCAATCAAGATCATCAGGCGGTGCGGTTTAGAATTAACCGGTTCACGTTTATGCAGGTAATGGGCAAAATACACCAACCATTCCAGTGTTGCTTGATCAGCCCAATGCATATCATCAAATATTAACAGCAACGGTTGCGGCTGGCCCGCCAGATCCAGTATCAACCGTCCCAGAGCTTCAAAAAGACGCCCGCGGGCTTCATCGCGCCTGACGGGCAGCGGGGCTGGTAAATCGGGGTACAAGGTATGGAGATCAGGCAGGAGGCGGGCTAGCTCAGCCAACCAGGTTTTTGATAAATAAAATCGATTAGAATACGTGGCTTGGTCATTCCCTTGGCTTCGGTCCGCCATTAAACCTTTCGTTACCATAGGGGTCAGTGCTTCGACCAAGGGTTGATAAGGAATCGCACGGATGACAGGGTGGCAATCGCTGCTCAGGACCAATGCCTTACGTTTATGTTGGTCTGCAAACGCCTTTAATACGCGAGATTTGCCAATCCCAGCTTCACCAGAGACGAAAACCACTTGCGCTTGCCCATGTTTTGATTGTGACCAGAGCCGTTCAAGTCGCGCAAGGACCTCATCCCGGCCTACGAGCGGTACCTCCATGGTCGGCAACAGCATTGGGGTTGGTTGAATATTAGGAATTGATAGGGCCGTGACCCTGTTCTTAAGGACAGCATCGTATACAGCTCTCGTTTCAGGCATCGGACTGACGCCCAATTCCCGCTCCAGGATGACTGCACAGCGCTCAAATTGTCCCATGGCTGCGCTCCGGTTTCCTGTAAGCATGTGCAGTTCAATCAGGCGACGATGGATTGGCTCCGCTAAGTCATCCAACGCCAGGTAACGATGGGCTAAAGCGATGGCCTCCGGGTACTTTCTAGATGTAACTGCATCATCGATCAGTCTTGTCAGGGTCGTAAGATAGCGATTCTCAAATAAAAAACCCTCAAAAGACGCCCAACGTCCAAACTCAGCACAGTCTGGTAGGGCAAAACCGGATAAGAAGTGCCCGCGATAAAGAGCCTCGATTTGATGGCATGCCTCAATGCTATCCAGGGCATACAGCTGCTCAAATGCATGTGTATCCGACCATGTCCGCGCGGGGTCAAGGCCGACCTGCACACCAGTTGATCGTAGTAAGCCCTCATCGGGTAAGGCGTTGCGCAAATGCGACAGCACATGGCTGAGATGGCGCCGAGCTAAACTTTCGGGGATATTTGTCCAAAACAAGAAACACAGCTTTTCCCGCGTGATCATCTGGGGCCGGACCGCCAAGCAGTATAACATCGCTCGGACCTGACGCCGCGGCAAGGCTAAGCTTCTACCTTGCCAGGTTACTTTTGGTGTCCCCAACAAGTAAAAATTCAGCATAGGCCATCCCCTCTAACCTGGATCAATTACAATCACCAAAACATGAACCCGCGCATGATCATCAAAATGTATGGATGAACGGATCATCACCATTCACGGAATTCTCTCACCGCAAGATCAGGGGTAAAAAGATCTGGGAGCCTGGTTTCAATTCGAAGGCGCCGATGTCACAGCCATCACCCTGTGGACGCTCCACGCCGCGCTGGTCTGTTGCCGGGCAGTAGGCCGGATCAGCGACATCAATCGCTGGTGAGTCACGCTTTAACGCATGGGTCAGGGTAGGTCCCCCGTTATTCGCCAGCGGGGAGAGCAGCGGGTCGCCGCTCACATATGGTGAGCAAGTTCCATCCATAATCAGGTTATGAGAATTGGTCGTGATCGTACCATCATTATTCCAGCAATCGCTGATGCCCACTGAATTGGCGATGATCGTATTGGCAAAATCCAAGGCACCCACATTATGCAGGCCGCCGCCATTATTGGCCCCATTCCCTGTCAGGGTACAGTTGATCATCTGCATACTACCGTTAATTGAATTCAACACGCCACCACCGCCATTAGCGGCGAGGTTTCCCGAAAACGTGCTGTTGCTGATGTGCAGGTTTTTCTGGTTGTTAATCCCACCGCCATAGCCCGATGTCCCCAATGCCGTGTTCTCAATGAAGCTGCTGTCAAGGATCTCCAGGTTGCTGTAATTGATGATCCCACCGCCGTTAAAGGCCGTGTTTTTTATCAGCGTACTTTGCTCAACCCGCGTGGTAACAGCATCACCATACGTGTAAATTCCACCACCAGATTGATTCGTCGCCGTGTTGGCTTCAAATCGGCTGTGTGTGATCTCTAGGTTACCATAATTGAAAATCCCCCCGCCATAATTCACCGATGTATTTTCAAGGAAGATACTGTTGGTGATGGTGTTGACAACACCGGTGCTAGCCGATCCACTGTACAGCCCACCTCCTTGCTGATTGGCGGTGTTTTTTGAAATTGTACTATCCACAAGAGTCATGGTTTGTGCTGTATCGTGGGATATGCCACCCCCATAATTCGCGAGATTTTCTGAAATTTCTACTGCAGATAAGGTTAAGCTGCCGCTCGAATAATTATGGATGGCCCCACCCTTTGCATCAACCTGATTTCCTGAAAGACGCGTTTCTGTGATGCTCAAAATCCCAGAATTACTGATGCCGCCACCATTATCAGCAACATTTCCAGTGATGATGCCGCTGGTAATTACTAATTCGCCACTGTTCAAGATCCCAGCACCTTGAGATTGAGCGCTATTTCCAGATATGGTGCCGCCTGTAAGGTTCATTTCAGCGTTGTTCGCGATCCCACCACCATTCATGGCCGAATTTCCCGTCAGGTCACTGGCAAGAATATTAACCGCGCCACCGCCGCTGTACAGCCCACCGCCAAAACTCTGTGCCACATTGGCAGAAAAGGTGCTATCTGCTAGGGTTACGGCCCCATTGGAACCCGTAAAGATGCCACCACCTGAGGTTTGGGCAATATTCCCTGTAAAGGTAGCGTTTTCACCAATTGTTAGGCTGCCATAATTCAATATCCCCCCGCCGTTGTTAGCAGTGTTTCCTGAGAATATACCACCAGAAACATTCATCATGCTGCCCGTGGAATTAAATATGCCACCACCTGCGGATGCAGCATCATTATCAGATACAACAGTGTTCATAACCGTCAGATCTGTGTTGCTCCAGATGCCTCCGCCTGCATACGTCGCTTTATTATTAGAGAGGGTGCTGTCGACCAATGTAACATTACCGGTACCGAAGTTCCAGATACCACCCCCATAAGTAGCCTTGTTATCGGAGATGATACTTTTAGTGATGGTCAGGTTGCCTTGATTGCGAATCCCGCCGCCATCAATAGAACCATCGCCTTCAACAGATCCAAACCCATGCCGAACGGTGACTTCCTCCAGGGTCAGATAGCCAGCAGAAAAAACGTCAAAGACTCGGTGATGATGGGTACACGTATCCTCATCTACCGGGTTGCAAGCCGATGCTTCGATGATGGTTGTTTCCGCGTCTACCCCGATGATTGTGATTTTCGAGTTAATAAATGGAAGTTTGATGCCAGATGTAAGCGTATAAGTTCCCGTCGGAAGCAAAATGGTGTCTGGCCCAACGACACCAGCCACACAATCATCATCTGTTGTATCGCCAGTCGTGCTGTTCGCGTTATTGATCGCCTCGCGCAATGTGCAAAATCCATCGCCCGCGATCGCATTATCCGCATTGGTGTTGACCACAATTACTGCCGCTGAAGCAGGCGTGCTGGTCAGTTGAATGCTGATGGCTGCAGCCAATAGTATCATCAGGATAATGTATGGCTTTATCCGACGTAAGTGGTACATGCTGATTTTCTCCTTTCAGGATTGAGAGCTCCCAAGCCCCCAGCTATTAAATTGTGATTACAAAAACGAACGGATGTGATATTACTATCATATAGGATTTAGAAAAATTTTTCAACAAATTGGTCTTCTTAATTTTATGGTCATGACACCCATCTCCCCGACATATCAATCATAACCCCGCTAAATGGTACACCAATTGGCAACTCCACCCTCTGTAATAGTAAAATCGCAGTGATGATGTGGGTGTCAAGGAAGATTTCGAACAGATTGAGTTCTGGATGGAGATCGAATACATGACAGAGAGGATCCATTCGGCTTTAGACTATTTGACGCCATCAGAATTTGAGATAGCTCAGATCTTTGTGTAAGCTTTGGATACCTAATTTAAATCCCTTAAAAAATGTCCAATTGCAAAATCCGGTTGATGCCGCACAGTGATTCCGGTGCAAAGCGCACAGAGATTCCGGAGTATGCCGCTCAGTGATTCCGGAGTAAGGCGCACACTTTTTCGGAAAATAAGGGGAGTGAAAAACACTGGTTAATCTAGAAAAAGCCATGATATCCTCAAGAAAAAACGAGGAGAGGAACATGGCACAGGAGCGATTAACCGTGAGAAAAATCAAAGAAATACTCAGACTGAAATACGAGGCCCAATTATCAAATAGAGCTATTGCAGGTGCCTGTAAAGTATCCAATAGCACCGTAGGGGAGTACTTGCTTAGAGCAAGTGCAGTTGGAATAAGCTGGCCTGTAGTCGAAATTGGAGAGGAGGAATTTTATGGAAAGCTGTTTCCAGAAAAGATGATCTATACGCCTAATTTTAAACCCTTAAAAGTATCCGGAAAAACAACCGCAGTACAGCAGTACATTAATCCCCATCACCCGATTTCCTAATTCCTAATTTCCTAATTCCCTACTCGTACTTGAATCTCCACACACCGATTAGGAAGAAGACCAGGGCGAACCCCAACAGGATCCCGCATTCCAAAAGCACGCCCGATAACCCCTGCCCCCTGACGGCAATGTTCAAAAACCCGCTCATCGCCCAATAGGTTGGCAGCGCCTGTGCGGCAGTGCGGATCGCCTGCGGGAACAGCTCGATCGGGTACCAGCAGCCGCCCATCATCGCCATCACCATGCCGATCATGATCGAAAGCCCGTTGGCCTGTCCCTCGGTTTTGACAAAGGTTCCCAGCATTGTGCCCAAGGAGGCCGCTGCTAACGCCGAGGTGAGCATCACCAGCACCAGCGCCAAGGGGGAGCGCCCCCAGTCAATCTGCAACACCAGCACGCCAAAGGTAATCAGCAGCGCCATTTGCAGCAGCGCCGTCAGCACCTGCCCCACAACGGTGCCGCCGATGTAGCGCGCCTTGCTGGTCGGTGTGACCAACAGCCTACGGAGCGTGCCCCCGGTGCGCTCCATCGCGAACATCGCCGAAAGCCCAATTAATGGAATAAAGACCCAGGTGATCATCTGGCCGGCAACGCTGTTGGCGCGTGGGTCATAATTGATCTGATCCTGTGTGGCACCAACCACGGCGTTGACCCTTTGCGGCGCGTCAGCCATCAGGCTGCCTGCCGTTGAAAAAGCGTGATTGAAATAGGCCTGCCGCTCAGTATCAGAGTCAAAGGGTCTGATCGAGTCTGCTTCAGCCAGGCTGGCATTGGCAATATCCACCAAACTGCTGATGCGTAACACTGCGGTTTGCACCGCTTGCTGATCCACCAGCGCGTTCAGGTTGTTCTGCTGCTGCTTCAGTTCTATCGCGGCTTCACCGCGCTGCAAAACCTCGCTGGTGAAGTCCTCCGGGATGATCAGCACAGCCGACACCTGGAAGGCGTCAAATTTCCCCAGGGCATCCGCCAAATCGGTCAACTCAGGCCTGACAGAAGGCGATTTTTCTAATTCTGCCACCAATGCTGCCGAGAGTTCCGACCTCGCCAGGTCAACCGTCAATAAAGTAATCCGTTGATCCCCCGGTGGGCCAGTACCGCCGCTCAGGATCAGGATAAACACCATCGGCATGACTAAGAAGAACAGCCACTCCACCGGGCTGGTGAAGCGGATCAGGGTGTCTTTTTTAATGATTGCCAATATTTTCTTCATGCTCACCTCACTTCCGCACCAGGCCGCGTTTGTTGATCCAAAAAGTGGCCACGACGAAAAGCACAGCCCCCATGATCACCAGGCTAATTAAATTAGGTTGGATGGCCTTCAGCTTCCCTCCCAGTGACAGGATATAAAAGCCGTCATTAGCCCATGCGTTGGGTGTGATCTTGTTGATCACCTGGATCCAGCCCGGCAGCATGCTTAAATCAAAAAAACTGCCGCCTAACAAACCGAATATGAGCATGACCGCCGAGCCAGAGATGGCAATCTGACCGGGGGTCTTGAGTACAGCAGCAAATAACATGCCCCAACCCGTGGCGCCAAAAGCCGCCGCCAGGATTAGCAGTGTTACACCGAGCGCATCCCCCCACCTTAGCCCAAACATCAGCGTCGTACCGCCGATCAAGATCACCAATTGGGCAATCGCAGAAAAGAAGATGCCAGTGAACTTCCCGCCCAATACATAGGCCGGCCGGGTGGGAGCCACCAGCAAGCGCGGCAGTGTGCCGGCCTGGTTCTCCACCAGCAATGACCGTGCGCCGTAGGTAACCGTGAACATCAAAAACATCATCGCCATGCCAGGGGCCATATACGCCAGGATGTCAAAGCGGATGCCCTCTCCTTCAGCCAAGTTCGTTTCCACCCTGATCGATGAGGGGCTGTCAACCGCACCGCCCATTTGTTGACCAATTTGTCCGCCCAGCCCAACCGCCTGCTCAGGCGGAATCAACCCGTTTTCGACGAGTTGAGAGACGATCACCATGGCTGAAACCCGCCCGATTTCAACCTGGTTGATGAATTGGTCCAGGATCGATCGCAATACCCCCACACTGGTCGGCATGGTCGGGTTGGTGTAGAACTCGATTTGCAGCACCTCATCAACCGCTGGATCCGATGCCATCATCATGATGCTGTCTGTGAACCCCTGCGGAATAACCACAACCGCTGCGCTCTGGTTGCTATCCACCCGGGCTTTGGCCTCTGTTAAACTGCTGTGGATGGACGGCGAGACCAGCTCACCCAAGTCGGGTGACTGGAAAACCTCGATCAATACCTCCCCCAATATGCCGTTGTCTTCATTGACAATTTCCACAGCGATGTTACTGACGCCTGTACCGGTCCCACCGGAAAAGCGGCCGGTCAGTGCTCCCATACCAATTGTCAACAAGAAAGGCGCCAGCAGCATCAACACCAAAGCGGAGGGATCTCTGAAAATCAGCCGCAGGTCTTTTAAAGCAATCAGGAACAACTTTTTTAGCTGCATTATCTTACTCCCTCAAGGCTCGTCCGGTCAGGTTTAAAAACACAGCTTCCAGGTTTGGCTCGCGCATATCCACAGAATAAATACGGATGCCCAACTCATTCGTATGCGAGATGATCGGCGCCAGCAGTTCCTCCGCAGAAGGTGTGACAATCGCAACTTCATGGTCGGTTGGGTTGGCCTGCAGCACCCCCGGCAGTGAGCTCAATTTCTCTGCCAAGTGGACCGGGTCTTCATTCTCACCCAGGTGAAGGATGAGGGTATCCATCTGCCCTACCTGGGCAGTCAATTCTTTTTGGGTACCCAGCGCGATCAGCTCGCCATGATCAATGATGCCCACCCGGTCCGAGAGCTCCTGCGCTTCTTCCATATAATGTGTCGTGTACAGGATGGTCATACCTGCGCGATTTAGCTCTTTGACGGAATCAAGGATCGCCCGGCGTGACTGCGGATCGATGCCAACGGTTGGCTCGTCCATGAACAGCAAACGCGGCCTGTGCAGCAAACCAACACCAATATTCACCCGCCGCTTCATCCCACCCGAGTAGGTTTTGATGCGCTGCTTGGCTCGGTCCTTCAACCCGATCTGTTCCAGCACCTCATCG
>JAHYJN010000126.1 GCA_019428905.1 Candidatus Brevefilum sp. | reverse complement strand
TTACCAAGGATTTTTCCCCTGCTGACGGTCGGACCTCCCCCTGTCCCTGACCTACCCCAAACCCCTCCCTAAAGGGAAGGGTTTTAGAAATCCCGGGGAGCTTCAGACCAGTCGATGATTTATCATCCGTCGAGAGACAATTACCCTGCTTTACCCAAGATTACCGGGACCTTGGTTGTAGGGTGCGCAGGGGTTTTCTGCGCACCAATCAATGTTGCCTTTGTGCACATTTGCCTTTTTCTTCGCTGCCAACTTGTTAAAACATACATGACCTCCCCCAGCTTATCCCGACCCGCTGACAATTGACGACGCTCCGGTTTGCTCGTAGGGGCACGGCATGCCGTACCCCCACGCACAGGTGCCATGTCGTAATGGTGGGTTAGCGGGGACGCCAGCGAGCGACCTTGATCGGAGATCTGTATCATCAGGTGTCAATCGGATGAGATGGTGCGCGCCCTACAGCTTTGACTGGGTACGGGTATTAGGCAATTAGGCACCGAAGACCGGGAACCGGAGGAGTCTCTTCATTGCGGTCAATGGTTGTCACGCTGGAAGCGTGACCTACGACAAACAAACAAATTTTGGCAAATTTAGGTCACGTGTGGTCTCGGAGCGACCCACGTGACACGATGATCTTCATTGGGGACAATTCCAATGATTTTTGAATCTTCAATTTGTTGGTGTAAACGACGTTGTCACCGAATAACCTTCTATAGACACTTCGATGTTCACTTGAAACCCTGCTGTTGCACCGCCAATATCCAGTTGACAGCTGGCTAAGCCATCCAAGCCTGTGATTCCATCATTACAATAGGATGTGGTTGATTTATAATGCCAGGTTGTGAGCATCGATTTCCCTGAACCCGGCTCACCATTCAGCTTCAACCGTCCATTCACCGTCACATTTGAATACCTAGGAGGATTGGAATCTGATACCGATGCACAAATTTCAACCTGCCCGGATGTGTTACAGTGCATATTTTGCCCAGGTAATGGCGCTGGTGGGGGAATGGTTGCACTTCCGAAATATACCAAAGGCAGATAGATGCGTTCAAGCGAAGGTTCCTCTTGTGGCGTGGAATCAAAGGCGAAGGTTACATTTCCATCAAAATCGGTTCGGTAAAGCCGGGCTCCAGAGTCAGATAGACGGTTAAGGGTGTCATCGCTTGGGTGCCCATAAGAATTGTTCGCGCCTACAGAAATCACTGCATTTTTAGGCTTGATCACATCGAGAAATGCCGTACTGGTACTGTAAGCACTCCCATGATGGGAGACCTTCAACACATCCTGGGTTTGTAAAACACCATTGCTGATCAATAATGTTTCTGTAGAAAATCTAATATCACCCGTAAATAACAGTTGATGATCGTAGAAGGTCACGTTCAACACAATTGAATCCTCATTTTCATCACCCGTGGGTGAGGGTCGAGGGTTAAGAATATCCACAGCAATGCTATCCCAAACAAATGAATCTCCCGCTAGTACTGCTGCGGGGATGATCTCGCGATCCGCCATGGCCGCCCATACATTTTGACAGATAATGGTCGAACAACTGTTACCATTATACAGGACCAGTCCTGTCTCGATATTGGATTGAAAAACTGCCAATAATCCCCCAATGTGATCTTCGTGGTTGTGGCTGATTACAATTACATCCAAGCTGGTGATGCCCTGTGCATCCAAATAAGAAACAACTGTCTGACCAGCCGAGGTGGGACCCGCGTCAATCAGCAGGTTTACCCCGTTGCTTGTCCTCAGGAGCGAACTATCGCCCTGACCAACGTCAATATAGGTAACTTGAAGCTGATCTACTGGTTGCGCAACAACCTGGAGGTCTGCAGGAACAAACAAGAAAACCAAGGAGAAGAATACAGCAGCCAAACATGCGACGCAGTTAGATTGGGATTGATGCCTTGATTCTATCATTTCGAAGATCTCCCACTGACATTCTTCATCGAGATAAAATGTCTTAGCATGAACGAACGATACGTTGATTTTAACATAAGTAAGGACCCTCACTGACGCCTTAGCAAGTCTTTAGCGGGGTGTGGAGCTATGGCCCATTCGGTTCACGCGAGAGGCAGGACTGCATTACCTGCTTAGTACAATGATGTCTACTGATCATTGGGCATATGCTTATGCTCGTAATTCAATACCAGTGTTAATAACAAGGTAAAATCAACACAATCGGACTTGGTATCTGATCTTGGCGACATTATGAGATGCTCTTGCGAGAAGGAAAAGATGAACTTAGCAAAAGTATTACTTCAAATTCTGTGGGTGCTGCTGATGGCGGCGGTCCTGCTGGGTGTGCCGCGCTTGGCCGGCCTGGCTGCAGACCAATTTGATTATTCAGCAGTGGACCCTGACGGCGCCTTTGCGTGGATCTCGGTCCATCACATCGTTCAGGCGTTGATCTTCCTGGCCTTGATGCTGGCCATCAGCAAGCTGGGCAGGGTCCAGTTCGGTTTTGGCTGGGGCGATCGCCAGGTGGGCTGGTTTTACGTGCGCTTGTTTGCCCTGATTTTTGCCGGGTATGTGGTGGTCTCGTTACTCATCACGATCCTGAGCGGTTCTTTCCAGGGGTTCCAATACCCGCTGAACGCGAGGAATGTCAGCGGCCAGCTGGGCTTTCAGCTCTTGCTTTCGGGTCCCTCCGAAGAGCTGATCTTCCGCGCCTTTGCGATGACAATGCTGGGATTGTTGATTTCAGGGGGCCTTGTTCGGGGTGAAACGGGCTTTGGCCGGGTGATCACTTCGGTCTTCGGCGGAGAGCTGAGCATCGTCAATCTGATCGCAGCGGTGATCTTTGGGCTGGCCCATGTCAGCTTCAGCTTTAGCCCGTTTTCGGCATCCTTCAGTACCGGCCAGGTGATTTATGCGATCGCGCTGGGCTTGTTCTACGGGGTGTGTTACGAGCGGTCTGGCAGTATGATTTACCCGATGATCATGCACAGCATCAGCAATGTGGTGGCGGTAGGGATGAGCATCATCGCCACCTTGATCATCAGTTAAGGAGCGGGGATGGGGTCGATTTGGCCTTTTGAAAGCCGAATATTATGCAATAGTTGAAAATTTACCACAGGCCTAAGGGTATTACGAGCGGCACCGCCAGTGGGTCTCTACATGTGTAGATGGAATGACCTTCAACTGTCAGGTGCCATAAGTCCCTTGCCGATGAGCGTTGTGTGGGACATTCTTTTTCACGCTGGAGGTGTGACCTACTTGCGTGGTTAATACTGACGAAATACCCTCATACCTAATGACCTAATACCTACTACCTAATGGCCTTCTACCTACTTACCTACTTCCTATATCTCATGCCCTAATACTTGACCCCAAGCACTCATCTCAACCTGGACGATGTGATAAACAGCAGCACAATCCCCAATAGGCTGACGCCTACCAGGCCGATGCCGATCCACAACGTATCCCCGCTGAAAATGTTCACCAGGAAATTGCCGCGTGGGTTGGGCACCTCGTTCGGTGTGGGTAGAGGTGTGGCGGCTTCCGTCCTGGGCCAGGGGGTGCGGGTCGCCGTGGGCGTTGGGGTGGGTTCCTCGGTGGCCGTGGGTGTGGGCGTTTCCCCTTCACCCTCAATTTCCAGGTTGGCGGGGATGATCAGCAGCTGCTGGTCAGGAAAAATGGCTGAATCCTCGGTGAGATAGTTCTGCTCCAGGAGTTTTATCATGGAAATT
>JAHYJN010000035.1 GCA_019428905.1 Candidatus Brevefilum sp. | reverse complement strand
GGAACCTGGAAACAGGCACCTCCCGTTTGTGGCAGTGGGTCAACATCGACAGCTTGCGCAACCCGCCACAAGCACCACTGACACCGATGCCGCAGCGCTTTTGGTGGTGGTGGCAGTCCTCACGGGTGGTGCATGATATTGACCTGCTGGGAAACGTCAGCGGCCTATCACCGATTGATGAGTTCCCGGCCTTTTCTTTCGTGTTGGGGGATTTGCATCCCCATGTGTTGGTGATCCCATTTGTGATGCTGGTGATTGGGTTAGCATTGAACATTTATTTAGGCGGTATGACGGATGACAGCCGCTGTTGGGGATTCAAACTGCCTTACCGCCCAGATGTCTTCGTTTTTAGCGCGGTCACCCTGGGCGGGATTGCCTTTCTCAATACCTGGGATTTACCGGTGTACTTTACCCTCCTGATTGGGGCTTATGGACTGCAGAAGGTGCGGGTTATGGGGTGGGATTGGGCACGAGTGAGGGAGTTGTTCATCTTGGCGATCCCCCTTGGCGTTCTCAGCCTGGGATTATATGCGCCATTTTTTATCAGTTTTCAATCGCAGGCTGGCGGCATCCTGCCGAATTTGATCTATCCCACACGTGGGTTTTACCTGTGGTTGATGTTTGGCCCGTTATTGATCCCGATTTTCCTGCTGTTGGGATGGCTGTGGAAGGAAAAAGCGCGTGGGGCATGGAAGTGGGGATCGATCCTGGTGATTGCGTTCGTCCTTTTCTTATACGCGTTATCGATCGCTGTGGGTTTTGTTTTGGTGCGTACCGAGCAAGGCCAAGTTTTGATCACCTCGCAAGGCGAAATGACGTTTGGAGGGCTGCTGGTATCAGCCTTAATCCATCGCTTGCGGTTCGGCATCAGTTTATTGACTTTGGTCCTGTTGCTGGTCGGGGGTCTGTCTTTCCTGGTAGGTTTGTCGGATAAAGGTGAGGATCATGATGAGACTCACCATCCGGTAACCTTTGTTTTGCTGATGATTTTGCTGGGTGGTGTGATGGTTGTTGTGCCAGAATTTGTATATTTGCGCGATGTGTTTGGCACACGCATGAACACTGTGTTTAAGTTTTATTACCAGGCCTGGATGTTGTGGTCATTAGCCGCGGGGTTTGCCGCAGTGATCTTTCTGCGCCGGGGCCGCATAATCATAAAAATACTGGTGGTGGTGATGATCCTGTTGGGATTGATCTACCCTGTTTTAGCGTTCCCGACCAAAACGAACCAGTTTAAACCATTGGATGGTTTCACCCTTGATGCCGGTGCTTACCTTGAACGGTATCAACCGGATGAAGCCGCTGCCATCCGCTGGCTGTCTGAGCTGGCGCCGGGGGTGGTAGCTGAAGCCGTTGGCGGGCAGTACAGCGGTTACGCACGGGTAGCCACACATTCTGGCCAGGCTGCTGTGCTGGGCTGGCCTGGGCATCAAGGCCAGTGGCGCGGGGGGTACGCGGAGGTGGGCAGCCGCGAAGCGGATATCCGTACCCTGTATGAAACCCCCGATTGGAACCAGGCGCTCGAGATCATCCGGCGTTATGACATCGATTACATTTATATCGGGTCGTTAGAGTTGAGCACCTACGCGCTGAATCCAGAAAAATTTGACCAAAACCTGGGGGTGGGATTTGAGTCAGGCAGCACCAAGGTGTTTGTTATCCCGCATTTATTACGGCAGTGAAGAGGTCATAACCCCAGATATTCTATGGTAGGATTTGAATGATCGGTTGTTGAAAGGATGAAACACAACATGGTACGAACACGCTTTGCACCCAGCCCGACCGGGTATATGCACATTGGTAATTTACGGACGGCATTGTATGCCTACCTGACCGCACGCCATTATGGGGGTGCGTTTATCTTGCGCATTGAAGACACCGACCAAGAGCGGAATATCCCGGAATCCCTGGCCGCCATTTTCAAAAGTTTGGAAATGGCGGGATTGGCATATGATGAGGGCCCGGATCGGGATGGCGGCTTTGGACCGTATGTCCAATCTCAGCGTTTGCCAATTTACAAAGAATACGCAGAGCAGCTATTAACGCTGGGAGGCGCTTACCGCTGTTTTTGCAGAAAGGAAGACCACGACCTTGATGGTGACGCACCGATTCGGCGAGATCCCTGCCGGCTATTGACAGACGATGATGTCAAACACAAGCTGGATGCCGGGGAATCCTGTGTGATTCGCCAGAGAATCCCAGAAGGCGGCAGTACAACCTTTGATGACCATGTGTATGGCAAGATCACGATCGAGAATGCGCAACTGGATGACCAGGTGCTGCTTAAATCCGATGGTTTCCCAACTTATAATTTCGCCAATGTCGTCGACGATCACTTGATGGCGATCACCCATGTGATGCGCGGGCAGGAATACCTGTCTTCCACGCCTAAATACAACCTGCTGTATGAAAGTTTTGGCTGGCCTATCCCGGAATATGTGCACCTGCCGTTGATCATCAAGTCGGATGGGAGCAAGTTCAGCAAGCGGCTGGGCGACCCATCATTTGAGGATCTGGTGGCGATGGGCTACCTACCGCAGGCGATCGTGAACTACATCGCCCTGTTGGGGTGGAGCCCGGGAGATGACCGGGAATTCTTTACCCTTTCAGAGCTGGAAGCGGTGTTCAGCATTGACCGGATCAACAAGTCCAGCGCCGCTTTTTCATTTGATAAGCTGACCTGGATCAACGGTGAGCACATTCGGGCGCTCCCATTGGCGACTTTTCATCAATTGGCATTGGATTATTATCCAAAAGCGTTACTGGACTACGACACGCTCAAGATCAGTGAACTGATGCAGGTGCGCACAGAGAAACTGACTGATATCTCCCAGATGGTCGCCTTTTTTGTGGCTGTGCCGGAATATGATGTCGCCATGTATCACCACGAAAAATCAAAATGTGACCCGACAATCAGCTTGGCGATCTTGACCGCGGTTGAACCGCTATTGGCTGAACTGGAGACATGGGATAATGACAGCTTGTTCCAGGCATTGAAGGACTTTGGTAAAGCGAATGGCTACAAAACCGGCACCGTGATGTGGCCGATCCGCACCGCTTTATCCGGTGTGCTGGCAACACCCGGCGGGGCTACGGCTTTGGCGGAGATCATGGGCAAGGCAGAAACATTGCGGCGAATTCGGGCGGGGATTGAAAAGCTGGAAAGGGGAACCAGTTAATCCCCCTGGGTTGAGCTATCAGCGTGTCCATTTTTAAATACCAATTAAAGGCCTTGGGAGATCCCAAGGTTTTTTTGATCGCGTTCTATCTGGCAAAGGTTACCTGATGCATCTTTGTTTTTAAAGCTTCAGGGGATTATCGGTTTTGACCCAATTACCTTTCTAGGGTGCAAGTAGGGATCAAACAAACTTCTGACGAATTTGAGGTCCACATACATGGAGAGCTTGCGCCAGGTGTCCTGGTTTTTCAGGCGGTGCTGATCGCTTTGGTAATGCACCCAGGCCATGGCGCACCAGGAGACCCCGCGCAGGCAGTTGAAGGGGTCACGCAGGCGGGTGCGCTCCTCAATCGTGTCACGCAGATGACGGTCTTGGAGGGCAGATTGGTAAGCCCGCATCATGCCGGCTTGATCCTGTGCGGTCAGGCGGATGTCGGTTTTCCAGAGGGTGGTGGTCGGCACTCGAAAATGTGACAGGTCTTGTGACGGATCGCCCCACATGGGTTTTTCCCAATCTACCAGGTGAATGTTGCCTGTTTTCCGATCTACGATCCAGTTGGTATTGTTGACCTCTGAATTGATGATGCACTGCCACGGGTCACGGATGAAAAAGGATTCCTGGTGTCGGGCTTGACCTGCCCAGTCGATGACTTCTTTAAAGTAAGTACACAGGTCTGGGTCTGCCAGGTCTGAGCTGAGATAAACTTCTAGCTTGCGAACGCCGCGCTCGAAAATGAACGACAAAGGGCATTCTTCACGGATCAGGTGGTTAGTTTCATTCGGGAGTTGCAGTTGGTGATAGCGCGCCATCAGCCGGGCTGCCTGGGCCAGGTCTCGCTGGTAGTCTAAGGATTCACCAGGAAGGAAAGACATCCCCAAGACCCCGAAGGGGATGACCTGAAAAGAATTATCGAGGAAAAAAGGTATGGGGGCAACGTCCGCAGGCTGAAGCAGGACCAATGTATTGTATTCGTAGGCGATCTGTTCTCGGTCTGCAAGACCAAGTTGGGAACCCGTATTGATCCGCAAAACCCAGGTCGAGTCTTCCTGGCGAACGATGAAGTTCATGTTGTACTCTCCCTGTGCCAGGGGGCGAACTTCAAAAGGGGCATGGGGCGACCAACCAGTTATCGCGGGTAAGTTTGTCTGGTTAAGATAATCTTTTACTTTAGGCAAGAAAGAATAAATTGATAATTTAGGCATGACTTCCTCGTAAATTTCTGAACACTTCAATACCGATTATAGCAAGTAATGCTGAAGGAAATATTACGACTCTGGCAGTCCTGCTGATGAAGCCGGTTCCTACGCTGAGTAGTTACAGTGAAATCTCAATTAGGCAGCAGGAGGTCTGTTGTGGCAGATTAACGGCCGATTAAATATAGTAATGTTATTTAAATGCCAATATTTATCGTACAGGCGGCCGGCGGAAACCGTCGACCAGGTGGTAGATGGCCAAGATCGGGTGGTGAAGGAGCATACGGGGGCCAGAATAGCGCATGACTGTGCGGATTTCTTCCCTCAGGTCCTGTTTATAGCAGTGGATGGGGCATTTTACACACGTCGGTTTTTTGAGTTCGTAAGGGCAGCGATCAATGCGTTGGTGGGCATATTCTGCCAGAGATTGGCAATCCGGACAGAGATGACCAGGTGGGGGATCGTGATGAGAGCGGCAATAGAGGGCAATCATCTTGCTGACGGTTTTTTGTTCTCGTTTTAAACGGTTTTTATTTTTCATTGAATGTTTCTAGTGGGACACGTGATCCTGTGGCAGGTGTACTATGCTGGGTTTTTGCAGCAGGATGACATTTCTGCCTATAAACTCGACGTGAAGTTTGTCTTGCTGTGCTAAATATCGAAAGGTGTTTTGACTGAAGAAGCTGACATGGGTGAGGTCATTCTTATAATACCAGCTGGCAAAGTCATTCTTAAAATCATACAGCAGGGTCATGATCCCCAGCCAACCGCCGGGTTTGACAAGATCAACTAGCATGCGCCACTCTTTTCGGGGTGTATAGAAATGCTCAAAAGTCTCGCTGCAGGTGATAAAGTCATAAGATTCTTGCAGCACTTGTGGGTTGGGTGCGTAAAAGGGATCATAAATGCGCATGGTGTGGCCGTGTTCAGCCAACATGATGGAGAGGGTAGGGCCAGGCCCGCTGCCGAAATCCAAGCCTGTGAGGGGCGGCGGGACCAATCGTTCCAACAAGGGCTGAGCAAGCTGGTTAAGGAAATTACGGTAGTTGGGATCATTGGGATGGTTTTGATGTGTGTCGTAGCGAGATTTCTCTTCACTAAAAGTAAGGAGGTGCTCTCGATCAACAAAAATTAAACTGCATACCGGGCAATGGAAATAGGTGCGGTTTGAATCGCGATCAAAACTTCTGATATTGTAATTGTCGCACAGGGGGCATGTTTGATTCATAAGTTGTGGTTGTGGCATGGTTTAACAGGATCGCTCATTGATCGATTGTACCGGATGAGGTCACCTCATATTGCAAAGATTTGATCTTCTTGAAAGCAATTAGGCTGACCATTAAAGGTCGAAAGACTGATAAATGACGACCAAGCTATTGCGGCCAACACCAGGCAGCCAAAAGCGCCAGGCCTTGCGGAAACCTTCATCCGTCATCCAGAACAATTCGGCTGCATTATCCTTCCAGGGGTTGATGAAGCCCCAGGGCGTGGTGACCTGACCGCTAACATTTGTGTGCTGCGGGTCATAAGCGGCCAGGATCATGCTGTGTGCGCCTGTTGAACGGGTGTCGTTGAAATTGAGGGACGTACTTCCAAGGTAGATGGGCGGCGCTTGACGCCAGGGCCAGATGATGGTGATGACAGGGATTTGCGTCAGGTCGGCTAAAATTTCCGGCAAGGTCTCTGGGTCACCATGTTGGTAGGTTGCATAGACAGCCAGACCATACGTCCGGGCTAAGTAGCGCACGATCCGCACCTGCATGCGGGGTGTGACAGCCCAATCTGGTGCCACACGCATAAAGCGTCCCCGCCACCACAAGTGATTGACCTCTTCCGATAAGGACATTGGGTCAAGGTTGTAATTGAGCAGCATGCGTAAGCTGACGGCGATCGCATGAAAGCTGCAGGTATTGCCCACCTGGCGGGTTTGGAATTCAGCCAGTTCGGGTTCGGATTTCATATGTAAGGTCTTTGAGGTGGGACTCATCAGTTTCAACCTAACTTTTCTGGGGTTTGCGGATCAATAAGCTGCCCAATCCTAACACCATGCTGATAATGGCCGTTATCCATAACACTGGTTTGTAACTGCCGATCATATCATAAACAACGCCAAAGGGAAGGGGTCCGATGGCGGCCCCGACAACTGTTAATACAGCTGTAAAGCCATAGATGCTCCCCAGGTGTAGGCGACCGTAAAAGGCAGGCCAAACAACCGATCCCAAGGTGCGTGCAAACCCATTACTGATTCCAAAAACGATCCCAAAGACGAGGACAGAGCCGACCCCAGCTAACCACTGGGCTGTGGCCAGGGCGGCTGCCAACAGCAGCAGTCCAACAGATAACAAGATTTGTAATGGTACACGGTCGGAGAGGTAACCGACGAGCATATTCGATAGGGCCGCAGTGAGCGCGATTGGTAAGAAGACCGATGCCGCCAATGATGAATCAAGCCCCTGCGTTTGGAAAATGCTGACGATGTGAAAGGTCAGACCGGTTACGGCCAAAACATAAAAGGACAGGCTGAATCCAAAGAACCAAAATGCGCGGGTATGGAGTGCTTCTTTGAGGGTCCAATCAATCTCAACCGGGTATGCTTCGGGCATGTGCTGGGCTGTCTCAGGCTGATCCCTCACAATCCCATCCGGCTGTAATTGATAATCTTCAGGTCGGTTGCGAAAAAATAAATACCCCACCGGAGCCATGATCAACAACAGGCCTAAGCCAAGGATGATGTAGGCAGCCCGCCAATCTAAGACTAAAATCAGCCAGTGGACCAAACTGGGAAAGCCGCCCATGCCAATCAATGCCATCAGCAAGCCAGATAAGCCCATGATCAGGCCGCGCTTACGCACCCACCATTGGTTGACGGCAGTTTGACTGATCAAGCCGAGGCTGCCCTGGCCTAACATGCGGATCAGGACAAACCCAAGGCCGACCATGAGCGGATTTTGCACGAAGCCCATATAAACCAGAGATAGCCCGAACAGGATCGACACGACCGTCACCATTGTACGGGTACCATGGCGATCGACCTGCCGTCCCCAATAGGGTAAAGAAAAGCCGCCAACCAGGGTTCCAATGGAGTAGAGGGTGCTGACCATTGAGCGGCTGAAGGATAGGTCAGTGATCAGTGACTCGATGAAAATTGATTCCGTATATGTCTGGCCTGGGCTGGTCATAATCATCCCCAATGTGCCTGCCGCCATGATCATCCAACCGTAATAAACTGGGAAGTCCTTGACGAAGGCTTGTTTTTTGATTAGGGTTGAGTCAATTTGATCTGCCATCAAAGGTGATTTGGTCTACTAATGAAATGTGGTTAAATCTTCACTGATTGAATAAGCGTTGGAAAAGGTTGTTTTCATCAGAATGAATGTTACCATAGACACCTGATTAATGATTATGGACGTGTGGATAAGCAAGAAATTGGTAATCATTCCTGATAACCCGTTAAAATTGGGATAAATATTTAATAGGCACAAATTTTATATGAGGTCTAGGGTATGCTAATCGTCTTCAGAGGGATTAATATTCCTTCCGGATATTTTTCTTTAAGCGCGTCCATCGATTTGCGACATCTGTAGCGCCCATCATGAGCACATAGATTAACTGATCAAAGCGGTAGAGTCTTATCTGGAAAATTTAGGATTTTGTTGTCGTTGGATTGATAATGGGAAAGCTTCCATCACTCAAGTGGAAAATGAAGATTGCAATTTTCTACACCAAGGATATTGGATTAAGGATTGTCAACGGTATTACCGTTGTTTAAATCGTGAGGTTGGCAAACGTATTGATTTTGAGGCATAATTTCCATTTGATGGAAAGTGGATCTTTCAAATGCCCTTCCTAATGAGGATCGAACTTATGGATAAAAAAATATGACACCACAAATCGCAACAATCTATCTTATTATCGTCATCTCTTTAATCCTATTTGCCATAAATCGCTGGCGGTATGACGTTATTTCTCTTTTGGTTTTGATCGTGATCGTTCTGTTTGGGTTGATCCCAGCCGAAAATGCTTTTTTAGGGTTCAGCAATTCAGCAGTGATCACGGTAGCTGCGGTGTTGGTGCTCACCAAAGGTCTGCAGAATTCTGGATTGGTAGAAATGATTGGGGAGCAGCTGGTCAAGCTCAAAGGGGGTATTATGGTGCAGTTGGCGGCATTGACCGGTATTGTCACCTTCTTGTCTGCAATTATGAACAACGTGGGTGCGGTTGCCTTGTTGATGCCGGTAGCTATCCACATTGCCCGGAAAAAAGAGATCCCCGTTTCATTGCTGCTGATGCCGATGGCCTTTGCTGCCCATTTTGGAGGGATGTCCACGTTAATCGGCACCCCGACCAACCTGATCACTTCCTCATTTCGGGAGGAAGCCATTGGAATCCCATATCAAATGTTTGATTTCACACTGCTTGGTGTTGGGCTCAGCATTGCAAGCATATTGGCGATTGTTTTTATTGGTTGGCGTTTAATTCCCACGCGTAAAGGGCGAAAAAGCGCGAAGGAGTTATTTAATATCGAGGCGTATATTACAGAAGTCAAATTACCGGAATCATCCCCTCTGGTTGGATTGACATTAAAGGATATCGGGCGCTTTTCGGAAAATCATGTGCATGTATTAAGTGTGGTCCGCAAAGGTGAACGGCGAGTAGCGCTCCCTCCCGATACGGTATTTTTACCTAATGATATTCTTCTAATCAGAACGGATACTGAACACCTTGAAACACTGCTTACCAAAACTGGCCTTGAACTGGTAGGCAGCCGAAGAATTGAGCAAGCTGAACTTGAAACAAGTGATATGACGGTCATGGAAGTGGTGATCAAGTCCAATTCGATGTTGGAGAATAATTCCGCATTTGGCCTTGATTTGCGTCGTCGGTACGGTGTGAACTTATTAGCCGTTTCACGGCAGGGCAGCTTCCTACGCACAAGGCTTGATCGGATTCGGCTCAAAACGGGAGATGTTCTATTATTGCAAGGGCATCCCGAAACTTTACGAGAGTCTCTGCAAGTTTTAGGCTGCTTACCCCTCGCTGAACGTGGATTGCGGATTGGTAGACCTAAACGGATTATCCTCACCCTGATCATTTTCGTGAGTGTCTTATTATTGGCAGGGTTTAATGTGATGTCTGTATCGATTGCCTTTGCCTTAGGTGTGGTGTTAATGGTGATGGCAAAATTGGTCACCCTTAAAGAAGCCTATGAGAGCGTTGACTGGCCAGTGATCATCCTCATTGGCACACAGATACCCATTGGTGAAGCCTTGGAATCGACAGGAGGAGCTCAATTGATCGCCGAAACGATACTCGGAGCTCAAAACTGGCTGCCGCCAATATGGATGTTAATCTTGGTCTTGATCGTAACGATGGGTTTGTCTGATATCGTAAAAAACGCAGCAGCGGTTGTTTTAATGGCTCCAATTGTGATCAGCCTAGCTCAAGGGTTGGGCGTATCCATCGACCCATTCTTAATGGCCATCATTGTGGGATCTTCTAGCGCTTTCTTAACCCCCTTCGGTCACCAATCGAATGTTTTGGTTATGGGTCCGGGTGGGTATAAGTTTGGAGATTATTGGAAAATGGGTTTGTTGTTAGAGGCGGTTGTATTGGCGGTTGGGATCCCATTGATTTTGATGTTGTTCCCGTTTTAGGCATAAATACCGTCCGAAAGAAACAGGTTATACCACCCGTTTTCCTTCAATATCATCCAGGAGATGTTTGCCCTCAAGTGCGGACGGAAGGAAAGCCTCTCTATCAAAACCTGTAACTTCATCATAGGTGTAGACGCCGGCAAACAGGTCGCGGCTGATGCGGTCTAACCAGCCAGCCAAGCTGGCTGCAATCAGGGGGCGTTCTGGACGATCCTGGAAGAAGAGCAGGATTTGGCCGCAGCGATTTGGTTCTGGCGGCTGCATGTCGAGGCTGAAAAAATCACCTGTATCATTGCAGATGAATGGCACCCAGCCAGGATGCCACCATCCATTTTGAAAATATGGAGAGGGATCAGCTGTGAGATCGGCAAAGGCACCTTTGGCGGCCACCTGGGTTAACCAGCCCCAAGCAGCCTGGATTTCAGCGATGGGCATCAAGCGCCAATTACCAACCGACCCGGCAGATTTTCGAGTTTCGCCATCCGCGATCAACAATATTTGGCGCAGGTCATCCGGCAGGTTTATCCCGCTTTTGCTGCTAAAGTCCTCAATTGCAGCTGGATTTACCGGCGGACGAAAGGTCACATCGGGGGCATTTTCGAGCATCCAGGTTTGGAACTTAGCGAAGGATTTGGTGACTGGTGGCAGAACGGGCATGGCGAACTCCTTAGATGATTTTACCCATGTTGAATTGTATCAAATAACGGGGTTGTATCGGTAGCCTATCCCTTAGCGGCGGTGTTTTTGAGGAGGTTCGTTTTTCCCGGTAATGACTTCTTTTTGGCGCTGTTTTGCCGCCACGTTTTTTTCCACAAACAACGGTTCGCCAGTGAAGGGATCTTTCTCGGTGTGGTACATGACACTGGCATAGGTTGACGGCGTCGGGGTGAAGACCTGCACCTGTTCTGGCAGGACGCCCAATTCCTGGCTGGCGAAGTGTTTGAGAGCTTGCATATCTGCCTGGGTGCATCCCGGGTAAGCGGCAATCAGGTAGTAGCTGAGGAAAGGCTCCTCCCTGGTCTTGGCACTGAGGGCGTCGAAACGGCGTTTGAATTCAAGCAGCTTGCCTGAATCAGGCTTGCGCATGCGGGCTAACACCTCCGGTTGAGCATGTTCCGGCGCAACCTTGAGCTGACCCGAGATGTGGTGTGCCACCAATTCCTGTAAGTAGGCTTCACCTTGCTCAAGATCCGAAAGAAGCAAGTCGTAGCGCAGGCCTGACCCGACAAAGACTTTCTTAACACCCTTCACCTGTCGTAACTTTTTCAGTAATTCAATTTGCGCCTGATGATCTACTGGCAGGGCGGGGCAGGTCTCAGGATAAAGACAATTTTTATCCTGGCAGGGGCCTTGGCGAAGTTTGACCGGGCATTCAAAGCCATACATGTTGGTGGTTGGGCTGCTCAGGTCGGATATGTAGCCATGAAAATCGGGTAATTGGGTGAGGGCTTGTGCTTCCGCCAGGATGGATGCCTGGCTGCGCCAACGGACCGTCCGCCCTTCATGGACAGCAATTGAGCAAAAATTGCATTCACCATAGCAGCCGCGATGGGTGGGGATCGAAAAGCGAATGGTTTTTAAAGCTTCAACCTGACCCTGTTGGGCATAATAAGGATGTTGGGCGCGAGCAAACTTCAGAGCGTAAACGCGGTCTAATTCTGTTTGGGTCAGGTAAGGTGCTGGGGGATTGTGGACCAGGTAGCGGTCACCGTGCCGTTGGGCTAGCCCATCAGCGCTGAGGGGGTCATTATTGCGGTAGAAGCTGTGAAACATCTCGATGAAGGCGTCATTATCGACTGAGACTTGCTCATAGGCAGGCAGCTCAATATAGCCGTCCGGTATATCCTTGGCAATATAGCACAAACCTTTGATGGCGGTTGGGTCGCCGCCAGACGCCAGGGCTTGGGCCAACTCAACCACGCTGCGTTCAGCCATGCCGTACAGGAGGTAATCGGCTTTGGCGTCAAACAGCACCGAGCGGCGGATGGCATCGGACCAGAAGTCATAATGGGCCACCCGGCGCAGGCTGGCTTCGATGCCGCCCAGGACGATCGGCGGCGTGTTTTTGAAGTAGCGGCGGATCAAATTGGCATAGACCAGGGTTGCCCGGTTGGGTCGCTTGGTGTTACGGCCACCGGGGGTGTAGTCATCCGCCCGGCGCGGCCGGCCAGTGGCGGTGTAGTTGGCGACCATGGAGTCGATGCTGCCGGCGGTCACGCCCCAAAACAGGCGCGGTTCACCCAGGCGGGTGATGTCAGCCTTCGATTGGGTGTCTGGCTGGGCAATGATGCCGACTTTAAAGCCCGCTGCTTGCAGCACTTTACCAACCACTGCCACACCCATCAGGGAGCTGTCGATGTAACTGTCGCCGGTGATCAAAATTACATCGAGCTGCGACCAGCCGAGGGATTGTAGTTCAGCAGGGGTTGTTGGAAGAAAGATTGGCGCTTCTGACATCATTTGTTATGGCCTTTTAATTTCCATGGAATTGATAAATGACCGGATGGGTATGGGTCGATGATCGCTGGTGAGAATTGACACAGCGGTCAGCGTGACAGCCAGTGTTAGTGGGCTGTTATTCACCAATGATCTTAATCAGAACCCGCTTACGGCGCCGGCCGTCGAATTCACCGTAGAAGATTTGTTCCCAGGTACCAAAGTCAAGCCGGCCTTTGGTGACGGCCACGACCACCTCGCGGCCCATGATCTGGCGTTTGAGGTGGGCATCAGCGTTATCTTCACCGGTGCGGTTATGCCGGTATTGCTCAATCGGGGCATGCGGCGCCAGTTCCTCGAGCCAGTCTTCATAATCCTGGTGGAGTCCGGATTCGTCATCATTGATGAAGACCGATGCGGTGATATGCATGGCATTCACCAAGCATAAGCCCTCCTGGATGCCGCTTTCTCGCAGGGCTTGATTGACCTCTGGGGTGATATTGATCAACGCACGGCGTGTTGGCACTTGAAACCAGAGTTCTTTGCGGTAACTTTTCATCAGGGTCCCTTTCATTAAACAACGTAAGGTTAATTCTACCTGGTGGAATCAAGTCGGTGCGTTTGATTTTCGGGGTCAGGTTTTTGATGACGCACACTTCGTGAAAATTGGTCCCTCATAGGGGTAAAATTGGGGAAAAGGTGTTGGCGAGCTGCGGTATCTGATGAAAGGATGGATAGAGATGGAGATCCTTGGGTTGGAACACAGTCAGTGGCGATTAAGGGCAGTCGGTGATAACTTATGGATTCAAACGTCAGTGCCTGGAGACGTCCATGTAGCGTTGATGGAGGCTGGAAAGATTCCCGATCCGTTTAAGTCAGACAACGAGCTCATGGTGCAGTGGGTGGCTGAATCTGATTGGGAATTTGAGGGCCTGATTGATGTCCCTGAGAGCCTACTTGCACAGGACAGGGTCTGGTTGATTTTTGATGGGTTGGACACGTTAGCAGAGGTCAGCCTGAATGGGAAGCGCTTAGGCGAAGCAAGAAATGCCTACAGGACCTATGCCTGGGAAGTATGTGAACTGTTGAAATTGGGTGAAAACCGGGTGCAGATATTGTTCAGATCCCCCGTGAAACATGTGAAAGCCTTACAGGAGGAACGGCCGTTAGCGGGGGTTGAGCAGGCCATACCTGGAGGCCCGTATTTGCGAAAGGCGCCCTGCCAGTGGGGCTGGGATTGGGGTCCGCAGCTGCCCCCAATTGGGGTTTGGAAAGGGGGAAGGCTGGCGGGCTATTCTGAAGCGAAACTAGAGTCGGTCCACCTGCGCCAAACGCATAGATTTGACGGGTCGGTGGAGGTTTGGGCTGAAGGGATGATTGACCAATGGTCAGATATCCCCACCCAGCTGTGCCTGACCCTGAAAGACCCAGGCGGGCAAACCTTTGCCACCACCTGCCGGGTGATGGATCGTGAAGCGACAGCCAAAGTGTTGATCAAGGAACCGGTTTTGTGGTGGCCAAACGGGTATGGCGACCAGGTTTTATATCAAGCCCAGGTCACATTACGGACGGTAGGCGAGGCGATTTTGGATCAACGTGATTACCAGGTCGGCTTGCGAACCCTTGAGCTGCGCCAGGAACCGGATGGGTTTGGTGAGAGCTTCACCTTTGTGGTAAACGGCGTGCCCATCTTTGCCAAGGGTTCAAATTGGATTCCAGCGGATTCATTCCCCACACGCATTACCCGGGAGTCATTAGGACGCTTATTGGGTGATGCTGCCCGTGCGCATCATAACATGATCCGAGTGTGGGGCGGGGGTTTTTACGAGGACGAAAACTTTTATGACCTGTGTGACCAATTTGGCATCCTGGTCTGGCAGGATTTTGTCTTTTCTTGCAGCATCTACCCTCTGGATGATCCAGCGTTTGTTGAAAATATCCACCAGGAGGTGATCGATAATGTTTGCCGCATCCGTCACCGGGCCAGCCTGGCCTTGTGGTGCGGCAATAATGAGATGGATTGGGGATGGGAAGATTGGGGCTGGTCCCAAGGGGGGTGGGACGAGCTGCGCGAACCCTACCGGCAATTCTTTTACGAAACCCTGCCCGGGTGGCTGGCTGAGCTTGACCCGGATACGCCCTACTGGTACAGCTCACCCTCATCAGGAACGCCCTTTGAGGATAGCAACAGCAATGACAAAGGTGATGCACATTACTGGGAGGTATGGCATGGCGCCAAACCGTTTAGCGCCTACCGCGAACAACTGCCGCGCTTTATGAGCGAGTTTGGCTTTCAATCGCTGCCGCCATTGAAGACGATCCAATATTACGCTGACGAGGCGCACTGGAACCTGACTGATTACGTTATTGAACACCATCAGCGCAGCCCATTTGCCAGCGCCCTGTTTATGGCACAAATGGCGCAGCATTTTATGATGCCAGCGGATTTCCCATCACTGGTTTACCTGACCATGGTGCTGCAGGCGGAAGGTATCCGGAACGGTGTTGAGCACTGGCGGCGGGGGATGCACCGGGTCAGCGGGACATTGTACTGGCAGCTCAATGATTGCTGGCCGGTGGCATCATGGTCAAGCCTGGATTATTTTGGGCGGTGGAAGGCGCTGCATTACGCCAGCCGGCGTTTTTACGCGCCCGTCTTGCTGTCGATTGAAGATGACGAGCGCCGGGCGGTGATGCGGATTCACGTGACGAATGACCTGCAGACCCGGTGGCAGGGGGTGGTGCGCTGGCGCTTGATACGCCTGGATGGCGAGGTTTTGGATGCGGGTGTGATGAGCGGATCCGTTCCAGCCTGCTCCTCAAGCCAGGTATTTGAAAAGGACTTCAGCCACCTTTCATTGCAAGAGAAACGTGAGACAATTTTTGTTGCACATCTGTTTGTGGATGGGGAAGTTCAAGTCACCCAGCTGGCAACTTTTGTGCGGGACAAGCATCTCAACCTGGTCAACCCGCAGCTCAAAGCGTATGTACGGGAAGGCGATGGGGGGGTGGTGCAGATCCAGGTAGAGGCGCGCTATTTGGCTCGGTTTGTTGAGCTTTCACTGGACGATGCCGATGTGGTCTTTAGCGACAATTATTTTGATGTGCTGCCCGGGGAATCGGTGCAGGTTGAGTGTGCTAAGCCGGAGGGATGGACGCTTGATGATGTGGGAAAATCCCTGACGGTATTTTCGCTGTATGACAGTTTTGCTTAATTCTTTGGAACGAATAGTTTTTAATTATTTTTGTTATTAATTTGTCTTTGGTGTTTAACAATTTCATTTTTGAAAGTAAATTTACTGATGGTTATCAAAATTGTGTCATGAAGTTGTTAGCAACTCGCTTGATCTCTATCCCAATCAAGCTCAAGGTCTCTTCTGATTGTCATAGTTCCGAAATTGCTTATCAGAAGAATTTTTATTTATTCAAGCTTTCAATAAATTATTTACCTTGTTCTCTAAATGGATTTGTCTAATTGGGACATTGTTTTATTCTTAAAAATATTTGTTGTGGTTAGTATTCATGTCTGTGATGGTGTTCCCGGAATTGTAGGATTTCTTCTGGTTCCTGAAAAAGATCTAGTCTTTATCATTTTGAATAGACCATGAGCTAGGATCATTAATAATTTAATTACTCCTGACGCGGTCCCTGAGTTTTTTCGCACATGGAAGATCTTAACAGTTTATTTCACTCGAAAAAACATCAGATATATCGTATAATTTTATAACAGTTGATAAAAGGATGATACTTTATGATTGTTGGTGTGCTTTATTATCGATGGGATTTCTATTCCTACACCCGTTCCATCTTGAATCTGGTACCTGATGTGGAATATCGAAAAGTTTATGACTATTACAGCATTTTCAACCATACTGCTAAGAAGATTAACCGTACTGTGGGGAAGACATTATTTGACACCTTTGACTTAAACAATCAGTTTCAAGATTATGGACTAAATCGGGTAGATCTTTTACATTTTTTCAACGGCATCAGTTATGGAAAAAACCCATGGATTAGCAATTTTGAAACTTTCCTCCCACGCATCAAAGGTTTGCTAGCAAAATATCATCAAAAGCCAGAAGTTATCCGATTGGATCGCCTAGAGCAGCGTGCTTTTGATGCATTAAGTGGCGATTCTTGTAAGCGATTAATTGCCCTATCTGAGTGCTCGAGCCGCATCCAACGGGATTTATTAAGCCGAATATCAATTGACACGGAGGCAATCAATCAAAAACTGACTGTTTTGCATCCACCTCAGGTTAAGATGATAAACACTTATGACGAAAAAGAATTAGATATTCGTGGCCCGATTCGTTTCATGCTTGTTGGGGCAGGCTTTTTTCGCAAAGGCGGGCGAGAGATTTTACGTGTTTTTGAGCGATTAGTGCGTCAAGACGGATATTCGATTGAATTGGTCATCATTAGTTCGTTGCGGATGGATAAGTATGCCGCCCATGAAACTGAAGCAGATGTCGCTTGGGTTAAAAATAAAATCGCTGCTAACAAAGATTGGATCACTCATCACACCAGTCTTCCCAATGATCAGGTTCTTGAGTTAATGCGTAGCGTTCATGTCGGATTATTGCCAACGTACGCGGATACATACGGCTTTTCAGTATTGGAGTTTCAGGCAAATGGGGTGCCCGTAATAACAACAAATATACGCGCGTTGCCAGAAATAAATGACGAAAAAGCCGGTTGGTTAATTGATGTCCCACGGGATGATTTAGGAGAAGCATTGTATTCAACCAGTGAGCAGCGCAATCAACTTAGCTCGGCTATCGAAAACGGATTGGAGAAAATCATCCGCGAAATCTTTGCTGATCTTGGGTGTCTACGTCTCAAAGGGATGGCGTCGCTAGAAAAAATCGAACGTGAACATCATCCGGGTGATTATGCTCTGAAAATGAGGGAATTTTACCAGGATGCACTGTCCTGATCCTTTTAACAAGTTCAATCATATTGATTCTTGTGAATGTCGCAACAGCCAACTTCCAGTGGGTGTGGTTTCTTTGGTCCCTGACCGATTGACTGTTCTTTCTCCTGCAAAATAATTGCTTTCCATTTTTTGTTGAGTTTTTTTTACGGTCCAAATTCGTTATTTTCTTGGGAAATTGTTGATATCATCCTGTATTATGCAACGGTTTCTGTATTACGATGTCGAGCTAATTCAGTTTACTCTTAGGTAGTTTGCCTGCTGGTTCGGGTTGCGCTTGATGCCGGCTTCAAGGATGTCCATCAGGCTGGTGAGTAACGCCTGGACGTCCTGTCTGTCATAGATGGCATGGCTGGTAAAATCATCTTTGGTCAAGCTAAGACGTTCGATAAAATATTTTCCGAACTGATAGAAGATAACTTCTGTTAAGAAAGCAGCTACGTCCGGGTCGACCCAAGGCGCCACAGTGCCATGTAAAATGCCCTGGGAAAGGAGTTGCTTGAAGAACTGGGTGGTACCCCTGCGACGGAGCTCTTCGGCCATGTCTGGGAAGGGGATGTCTTCAATAAATGCTCGATACAAGATCTGGGCTAACCGCGGACGGGTCAGCTCAAAATGGACCTGGGTAAGGAATTGCCAGCGCAAGTACCCGAACAGGTCACAGCCTGGATCGGGTGCCGGTATTTCAGTGACAATATTTAGCTTTTCTTTCGTTGCCATTTCGACTAAATAGCGATAGCAGGCTTTTTTATCTGCGAAATATTGATAAAAACTTCCTTTGGCGATGCCTGCTTCCCTGACGATATTGGATATCGAGGCAGCATGGTATGGATGACCGGCGAACTCCTCAATTGCAAGGTGCAGGATCAGATTTCGTTTTTCGATAGGCAGGTTGGTAAAGGTGTCTGTGGGCATTATCCCTCCATGAGGCTTTATGCAAGAAAGATGCCAGGTTCGGCATTTTATCGGTTTGAACTGGAACGATTTTTATAAATCACAATCGGTCCTCAGTTTGTCATGTAAAATTAAACCCACTTGCTGATTTGGTTCATTGAGATGGGAGACTTTTTGACGATCAATTTTGCACCCCTCGCGTTGGGCATTCACCTGGCTAATCTGCCCAATCACTGGCGTTGTTCCTGACAATGTTCATCCTGGGAAAAAATCGGTTTTGTTATCCAAGCGATGAATTTTGGGCAGATTTTCCTGGCTCAATCCCCATCGGCGCTGTTTGGTATCCGCTCGATCGTGGGTTTGATTCCCGGCCTGGACATACTGGTCGGTGTGGTGATCCTATTTTTCTTCCCGCTGCGAGGAGAGCGTCTGATAGAATTGAAGCAGATGATCATGAACATGCATGCGGACAAAGAAGGCCGGTTGTCACAGTC
Source organism: Candidatus Brevefilum sp. (assembly GCA_019428905.1). Taxonomy (GTDB): domain Bacteria; phylum Chloroflexota; class Anaerolineae; order Anaerolineales; family Anaerolineaceae; genus Brevifilum. Next base: position 9,096 of record JAHYJN010000035.1, on the reverse strand, counting down.
GCAGCCGGCAGTTAAGCGAAAGGGTCGTTGGTGAAAACGAGATTGATGCCACTGGTGTTGTCCTTTCTTAAATTGGGATTCACCGCCTTTGGCGGTCCGGCAGCAGCCTATGGCATGATGCGCCAGGAATTTGTGGTCAAGAAGAAGTGGGTGACCGAGGAGGCATTCCTGGATTTTTTAGGGGTGGCCAACCTGGTGCCCGGACCCAACGCGACAGAGTTGGCGATCCTGATCGGTTTTACCCATGCAGGTTGGGCAGGGATGATCCTGGCGGGGGTATGCTATATCTTGCCTGCGATGTTGACCGTGCTGGTATTTGCGTGGGCTTATGTCCAGTTTGGGTCGTTGCCGCAGTTGGAGGGGATGCTGTACGGGATCAAACCCGTGGTTGTAGCCATCATCATCTCGGCCATGTGGGGGATGCTCAAGCCGCGCCTGAAAGACACCCCAGGACTGGGCATTGTCCTGGGGGTTTTTGTCGCGTACATTTTGGGCGTCAACCCGATCCTCCTGTTGCTGGGCGGCGGCGTGGTGATGGGATTGATCAAATATGGTCAGCGACTTGGGAACGTGATGCCCTTGTTCCTGGTTTGGCTATATGAGCCAATCCGGTTGCTGCAAGAGGCAACACACGCCACTCCCTTTAGTTTGGCCCGTTTGTTTTGGGTATTCCTCAAAGCCGGGGCATTGATGTTCGGGAGCGGCTATGTGCTGCTGGCTTTCATCCACGATGACCTGGTCCTGGGTTTGGGCTGGCTGACAGAGGGTCAGCTGGTGGATGCGATTGCGATCGGCCAGGTGACGCCCGGTCCGCTTTCAACAACGGCGACCTTTGTGGGGTATTTGCTCGGGGGCATCCCGGCCGCGATATTGGCAACCGTAGCGATGTTCTTACCCTCTTTTATATTTGTCGGGCTGATTTATTTTTTCGTGACCAAATTGCGGGAATCTGAGCAGTTTGCTGGATTAATTGATGGGATCAACTTCGCAGCGTTAGGGTTAATGGCCGGGGTGACCTGGGAGATCGCTGGGGCGGCGCTGGTCGATCCCGTTTCGTTTGGGATTGCGCTTGCGGCGCTGCTGTTACTGCTGCGGTATGAGCTTGGCGCGCCCTGGCTGATATTGGGGGGCGCGGCTGTGGGGATGGTGCGACTGTTATTGGTTGGCTGAGGTGTTGGCTTTTTGGGGTGGAAGCGTGTGTGACCAGATTAGACAAATAACTGCATAAACCACTCCGGCACCCAAAACCCGCCTAATTTGAAGACATAAACGGCTAAAATGATGCCGACCAGCATCAGCACACTGACGGCATTCAACATGTGATCCCACCGGTGGAAGTTGAGTTCATAGATCCAGGTACGTTTGGCTTGTCCAAAACAGCGCAGGTCCATGGCATTGGCCACATCCTCACTGGCAATGATGGCATTCATCGTAACCGGGACAAGCAGGGGGGCGATTCGGGCAATTTTCTTAAAGATGCCCCCTTTGACCTTTTCGAGCTCATACCCGCGTGCTTTTTGGGCATCGAGGGTGACGGATAGGTCGCGGGCCAGGGTGGGGATGAAGCGGAAGGCGAGTTCCATGGTGTAAGCAACGCTATCGGGCATGGCTAACCCGCGAAATGTTGCGCCGTAAGCCCTGGGGTCCATGGTGTAGGGGATTAGGACAAAAATCAAGGAGACGCCGCCCAAACGCATCAGCTGGCACAGGGCAAACCAGATACGTTCCACCGTCAGGCCAAAGTAGATGTGCCAGTTCACAACAGGCACGGTAAAACCATTCGGCCAAAGCACATGGCCGCCGGGCGGTACCACCCCGCCGGCACCGCCGCCGGTGATGATGGTGTTGATCACGATCATCGAAAACAGCATGATGCTGACCAGGAACCAACCACGCCGGGTTTCTTTCCAGCGTGTTTGGCCAAAGGCGTACCAAATTAGGGCGATGATGAACAGTGGGAATAGAAAATTTGCGCTCCACACCATGGTGGCAGAGATCAGAAACGCAAAAGAGAAGATCCAGCGTGAGCGAGGATCAATGCGATCCATGATGCTATTGCGAAATTTGTAGCGCCAGCTGATTAACATTGTCGAACAATTCTACAAAGGTGGCAAGCAGTCAGCCACAGGGTTGACCGCTTGCCATTAATGATTGATGCAGATTAGCCGCGACCCGACCGTTTGGATATGGCGGCGTAAGCCACCATGAGGATGGGCAAGAGGATCAAGCCATTCACGGTGTTGCCGATGAAGGCTGGAATGAAATTGGCGAAAATGACGGTGTTGAGATCAGCGCCTGAGACCCACATCTCAGAAAGAGAGGCGACACCCATCCCACCGGCAGCCCCGAGGATGACGAACAGCTCACCCAGGAGGATGGACTTTAACGCGCCATAGTCCACAATACTGGCAGCGATCAAACCCGGGATGAGACCCATCAGGCCGTTGCCCAGGTCCCACCAGAACCAAAATCCCCAACCGCTGAGCAGGTCAGAGAGGATATTGCCCACAAAGCCCGTGATGAAACCGACGATCGGACCGAAGGCAATCCCGAAGAACATCGGAATGACTGCAGCTGGGCGGATAGAAACATTGCCTGCGCCTGGCAACTGAAGGACATTCGTTGCATAAGCGAGGACGGCGTAGAGGGCTGCGCCGATGGCGGCGAAGACCACTTCGCGGGTACCAAACTTCCAAATTGATTTCTTTTTTCCTGCCATTTTTTACTCCGTTTCTGAATGATGAGTGGATAAAATGTGCTGCATATAAAAATTAACCTATCATATGTGCCAAAGTTTCGGCACGATAGAAACTGCCTGTTGCAGGCAGGTGCAGCTTATTCAGGCTTAACAGGGATGTGGGCAGAATACGGCAATGGATGAGACGTTCTTCGTCAGCCAGAACCGCTTCAGGTGGGCCATCTGCGACGATCCTGCCGTCGTAGAGGATCACAATCCGATTCGCATAGATTAATGCCAGGTCGAGATCGTGGGTGATAAAGGCAATTGCGTCAAATCCCGGCATCTGTAAAATGGCGTCCATGAAGGTGCGGTAATTCCAGTAATCCTGACCAGCAGTGGGTTCATCCATCATCAGGATGCGTGAGCGCATGGAAAGAACAGCCGCGATGCTGATGCGTTTTTGCTGCCCGAAGGACAGGGCCAGCGGCGGGGTATCCAGTTCTTCCTCGAGATTCACCGTCTCAATGGCCCATTGAATGTTGTTCTTGATATCAGCCTTAGCCATGCCAAGATTTGTGGGTCCAAATGCCAGCTCTTCGGCAACGGTGGGTGCGAACAGCATCTGAGAGGGACTCTGAAAGACATAGCCAACAGATTTTGCCGCAGCGGCGACCGTCATTGATCGCGTGCTTTTACCTTCCAGGTAGACCTCTCCCCTGGTGGGCTTGAGCAAGCCCAGGGCATGTTTGACCATCGTGGTTTTGCCTGAGCCGTTATGACCAAGGATGGCGATCACGTCGCCATGGTTGATCGAAAAATTGATATCATCCAGCACAAAGGGCAATTCTTCATCATAGCGAAAATGTACATGGTCAAATTTAACCAGTTCATCCACGTGCTGAGGGTCTTGCTTAAGGATCGGCTCAAATTTCGGCGGCGGATCTGATCGGGCGCGATCCATGACGATCTCTGCCGGCAATTTTATGCGCGTGTAATCGACCGCTTGCAGCAAGCCATTGCGATCGCCTGCGTAAGTGATCCTGCCTTCGTCCATGTAAATCACCCGCTCTGGGTGGATAGCGAGGACATCTTCAACGCGATGCTCGACGATCATCACCGTCAAGCCCTCATCTGCCAGCTGCCTAAAGATTTGCAAGGCTTCGTGGGCAGAGGCCGGATCGAGGCTGGCTAAAGGTTCATCCAGCAGCAGGATCCTGGGATTCATGGCCAGCACACCTGCCAGGGCGATCTTCTGTTTTTCGCCGCCAGAGGTGCCAAAGGTTTCCCGGTCACGCAAATGCAAGATTCCCATGCGATCTAAGGCTTGATCGACGCGAGACAAGATCTGATCGCGCGGCATCCCCAAGCTTTCGAGACCAAAGGCAACATCATTCAGAACGTAAGTGCCCAATATTTGCCGTTCAGGGTCTTGCAGGATGGTGCCAACCGTTTGGGAGATTTCTGACATTTCCAAATCAAACACGGATTGACCAAAGAGGGTGATGTCCCCTTCGACATCGCCCTGGTAGGCATTGGGGATCAATCCATTGATGCAGCGCATGAGGGTGGTCTTTCCACAGCCGCTTGAACCGGCAATTAACAGCACCTCCCCTGGGTTGACGGAAAAGCTGACCTTATTGAGGGCCAGGTCAGACCGAGAATTGTAACGAAAGCTGAGGTCTGTGACAATGATTGGGGATTCGCTTTGGTTACTCATTGATAACAACCTCGACCGTATCGCCAATTTGGGCCCCGATCTGGTTGCCAGCATTCCCATTGACCACGCTGATCTCGATATAATTCTCGCTGTCAATTAGGGCGATCAAGTCACCGTTTTCACGGTGTCCATAGGATGTGACCAACCCCTGGATGGTATGCCCCCTGAGCTTGAAGGTGACCTGTTTCGCGTCCGTGACGGCTTTGGCTGGCAGGTCAGTGGTCAGGTTGCCGAATACGTCAATGATCGTGATGTGGGCTTCCCAGCCGGAGGGCGTCTGTTTTGGACGCGAAAATTCAAGCCGGACCGGGTCTGTGATTGGGTCACCTAATGCCCTGAGTGGAACGCCGCGTGCCAGATGCGCGCCGGTCGGTGCGAAGATGTCCCGTCCATGGAAGGTGTGGCTGACTTCTGGCAACCAATACTTTGGATTATTCAAATGCACGATCTGGATCGGCTGCCCTGATACCTCACCGTCTTCCAGAATTGGGGTGATCAGGCCGTTATCGGGGAGGATGAAGGATTGATCTCCGATGCTCAAGCCAATGGGACGCCGGTGGGTTCCGACACCCGGGTCAACGACGGCGATATGGACACTGCCGGGCGGGAAATACGGAACAACTCGCCACAGGGCATAGGCGCCCAGGCGGACATTTTGTGCTGGAATGTCGTGGGTAATATCGGCAATGTGAGCTTTTGGAGCGATGCCCCAGATGACACCTTTCATCACGCCAACAAAACCATTCAACTGGCCGAAATCCGTGGTGATTGAAATGATAGGATGATTCATGTTTGAAATATTGTGATTGATGAAATAAAGTCAATACAAGATAATTGTGATAAACAATCAATCCAATACGATTATAACTGTATTTTTGTGGGGATTTGAAATTATCGTGAAATATATAAGTGAATTTAACCTTTTCTTTGTGCCACGCCACGGCCCCCTATCCTCACACTGAGCTGGGTTTTAGGTTTGGATTGGTCCATTGGGGAGTGAAGTATTTTGGGATGTTTCTGTTAAGAAAATACCCAATTCATAAAAAGGTGAAAGCGACCTGATGCCAGTAATGTGTATAATAGTGATGCAGATGTTAATCACCAGGAAGGAAAACCGCAATGACCAAAAAAGTTGGGATTCTAACAGCAGGCAGCGATTGCCCGGGATTGAATGCCGCGATCCGCGGCTTTGGTAAGACCGCTCAAACCCGATATGGGATGAAATTGATCGGGTTTCGTGATGGGTTCAGGGGATTCGTCAATAACCGGACGATCGATCTGGGGGGAGGCGCGCTATCGAATATCTTAACTGCCGGGGGAACGATTTTAGGCACCACCCGAGATGTTCCTAATAAGGTCGTTGGCGAGGATGGCCAGGTTGTTGATCGAACCAGTGATGCAGTGGCTGTTTATAAAGAAAACCAGCTTGATGCACTGGTCTGCATCGGCGGACGTGAGACGATGGTTGCCGCAGGTTATCTACAAGAAGCGGGCTTGAACGTGTTAACGTTGCCCAAATCAGCGGTGAATGATGTGCCCCTGACCGATAAGACGATCGGCTTTGATACTGCGAAAATGATCGCCACAGAAGCGATTGATCGCTTGCACAGCACCGCCAACAGCACCCACCGCATTATCATTGTGGAGATCATGGGGCGGGAGGTGGGCTGGTTGACCCTCGCTGCCGGAATCTCCGCCGGGGCGGATGTGATCCTGATTCCCGAAATACCCTATCATATCGACAAGATCACCGAAGCGATCATGGCGCGCAACCAGGCCGGTAAGATGTTTAGCATCGTGGCTGTGGCAGAAGGGGCGTATTCATCCGAGTTGATCGCCTTTTTTGAGCGTTCAATGAAGATCAACCGTCAAGTTCATAACGGGGAAAAGGTTAAAGCGGTTAAGGAGCATATGGCTGAGCTGAAGAAGAAATATTCTGGTGAGACGCTGATGCTGGCCAACCGTTTGGAAACGAATACAGGCATCGAGAGCCGTATCATCATCTTGGGGTACCTGCTGCGTGGGGGCACGCCCTCGGCTGGTGATCGGATCCTGGCGACCCACCTTGGGACACGGGCTGCAGACCTGGTGGCTGAGGGTCAGTTTGGGATGATGGTGGGCATCCAGGAAGGCATAACGGCCTGTGTGCCGATCGAAGCCGTCAACCAGCTCGAGAAACCGGTGCCATTAGATCATCCCTGGCTGATCAGCGCCCGGCATGTGGGCACCGTATTTGGGGATTAATTCCTACCACTTTCGTCATCAAATGACCGCCCCTGACCTCAGATTTGACCTTTGCTGAGATCCTGGGCGGTTTCCTTGTGGGATTAATTGTAGGAAACCTCTTCGTTTTATGGGTTTTTATAAAGGGTTTTTAACGATTGGCAGCGTGGGATATGTGTTAGTAAATCCGTGTTATCGACGACCTGGTCGATACTTCCCAAATGGGGTGGAAGCACCTGGACTGAGGGGTCCTGGATGCTCTCGAGGAGGGCAGTGACAAACCGGGCCGCGTGGGGCACCAGGAAAGGCCGGGCGTGGAAAGGTGCGACACCAGGTTCAATGAAGGGCGTGACCCCCAATTCGTTGTGGGCTTGGGCTGCCAGCAGGTAGGCTTTAGACAGGTGGGTTTCAATTTGCTGCCATTCCCTGCAATTGAGAACAGCTTCAAAAATCGGCATTAATTTTGGGGCGAGAGCAAGCTGCTGGAATGCCGATCCGAACCATTTATGATAGGGTGCAAATTGCTTTTCGATTAAGAAGCTGAGGTGCATTAAGTCCTGGATTAACCTGGCCGCGATCAGGCGTGCGCCTAGGGCATCGCCGACTGTGCCTGCGCGACCGATAAAGGGCTCATCCTGGTCGATCCGCTGCCATTGGTTGGCCATCAGGTATAACCACAGGTCATGCGGATACCAGTGGAATTGCGACTGGAGGTACGAAAGTGTGCCCAGCCCATCATAAAAAACCTGACCAGAGCGCAGGGTGAATAAGCGCTGTTGCGGGATGGTCAACCAATCTAGCGGCTTCAATGGTCGATGGATGTCCACGCCCAGGTGATTCCTAAAGAACCTCTCTGGTGTGGTGATGGTGATCCCGTGATGGATGGGGTAGGCATCTTTTTGCGTCATGACGCCCCCATCGGCTAAAGGCTCGCCAAAATGGGTCGGGAAGCCGCGGAACTCAAGCGGCAGGTGATGGGCAAAGTAGTCATCAATGGTGTCGTGATACTGAGCGAAGTCCGTATTTGTCAGGAACAAGGTCAGCTTTGGCCCCCAACCGTGGTCCATGGACATGGGCGTGTCAAACCCCATCACATCCGATCCCCACTCAAGCCGCGCGGCAGAATAGGTCAATCCCAGGAACTTCTCCGCCAAAATAGGTTGGACGATTTCTTTGTAAAAATATTCACTGAGTTTAAGGCCGGGGATAAAGGTAGGCACTGCTTTAAAGTTCCCTTTGTTTTTTGCGTTAACTATGATTATAACGAAAGATTTGCTAATTTCCCTTTTTTGAGCTGGAATCTAAGTGAGGTCCAACCCAATGCCAACCAAGCAGCCATAAATTCCACCGGCCACGACATGGAATGCCACTTACGGGCCTTAACATAATGGTAAAGTAAAAAATTAAATGGTTAGCATTTGTTTTGATAGAAGATTTCTTGTTAACTGTTTTTTGAAAAACAATCCTTTGGAAGAGCTTCTTAATAATGTCAATCATTCAAACTAGCAAAGAAAGGATAAGATCATGCAAATATTACAATGGGCTTTGATTGCTTTTGTTGTTGCCGTCGTCGCTGCCATATTTGGGTTCGGCGGGATTGCCAGGGGGGCTGCCTCCGTGGCTAAGTTCCTGTTTGGTTTGTTCTTGGTCGTGGCTTTGGTACTATTGATTATCGGCATTCTGTAGTTTTGCGATAATGATAGACCAAGGGGCTGTCCCAAAAGCACAACGAAAACAAAAAATTTGACCAAACTCAACGAACGCACTGCGTAGAGACGCCCCGCCGGGGCGTCTTTACGTATCAATAGTGGTTAACCGCCCCGCAACCCTGTTGATTAATATTAAATTAAATAAGGGACTGTCCTAAAAGTAGGGGGACAATCCCTTTTTTTATATAAGTTGCAGAATTATAAGACCGGTTTGGCGCACGTAAATTCAATACCCGCACTTGGGTTTGTTTTGAGAATCCAAGCTGCGAACTTGAAAACTCGAGTAAAATCTGATTGAATTGTTCGTGTGTTTTATGTTTGAACAATTTATTTGCAAGGATTATATTGTCTCGTTAAAGGATAACCCATGAGCTTAAGTTTAGAATGGCGTCACCGGATTATGGCGTGGCGTCAAGAACTCACACAACACTTTATTCAGCCTTTGGGCATGATTGCGCTGGAAGCCGCCTTTACCAAAGATCAGTACCAGGCAGCGGATGCACTGACGAGCTTAGCATTTAACCCAATCTTACCAGGGGATACTTGGGGAGCCAAATGGGAATATGGGTGGTTCCGAAGTGCCTTGACCTTGCCCACAGCTGCATCCGGGCAGATGATCGCACTGATGATGGATGTGGGCGGCGAGGCAGCCGTGTACGTGGATGGCGAGTATGCCGGCGCTTTCGATAAAGAGCACAAATACATTTTGATCACAGACGCCGGACAGCCTGGACGGTCGTATGACATCCTCCTGGAAGCGTAAGATT
>JAHYJN010000034.1 GCA_019428905.1 Candidatus Brevefilum sp. | reverse complement strand
CTGAAAAGCCCTTCAACCCCTGTACTTTCGTGATCGCCGCCGTCAACGTGGTCTTACCATGGTCAATATGTCCCATCGTTCCCACATTAAGGTGCGGCTTTGAGCGATCAAATTTTTGCTTGGCCATTTTCTTAATTACTCCTCAATCTATTCCTATTATCTTTTCGTAACTGATCAGGCAGCCGTGCTGCTGAGCGGATACATCTTTGATTAATATCCTAAAATCTTCTTCATCACAGCATCCGAAACCGGTGCGTAGCGCTCAAATTCCATTGAAAACACCCCACGCCCCTTGGTCGCCGAGCGCAGCTCGGTGGCATAACCGAACATCTCTGCCAAAGGCACTTCCGCATGGATCGCCTGGGCATTTCCCGGGCGCAGGTCCATTCCCAACACATTGCCGTGTCGGGTGCTGATATGTCCCAAGACCTCACCAGTGTGAACCTCGGGTACAACCACCTCTACCTTCATGATCGGTTCAAGCAAGATCGGCTTTCCCTTAGGCGCACCTTCACGAAAAGCAAAGATGGCTGCCATGCGAAAAGCCAGGTCACTCGAATCGACTTCGTGGTACGAGCCGTCGAGCAAGGTTACTTTTAAGTCCGTCATCGGGTAACCAGACACCACACCGCTTTCAACGGCTTCGATGACTCCTTTTTCAACCGCAGGGATGTATTCTTTCGGGATGGTGCCGCCCCGAATCTGGTCCTCAAATACAAATCCCGAACCGCTCTCTAAAGGTTCAAGACGCAGTACCACGTGGCCGTACTGACCATGACCGCCCGTTTGTTTGACAAACCGATACGATACTTCAGGGACCACCTGGGTGATGGTTTCATGGTAAGCCACACGTGGGTTACCAACATTGGCTTGTACATTAAACTCGCGCAGCATCCGATCAACAAGGATGTCTAAATGCAGCTCGCCCATCCCCGAAATGATCGTCTGACCGGTTTCCTCATCTTGCCGCACCTTGAAGGTTGGGTCCTCTTCAGCCAACTTCTGTAATGCAACACCCATTTTGTCCTGGTCAGCAGTTGTTTTCGGCTCAATCGCCACAGAAATAACCGGAATGGGAAATGAAATTGACTCAAGGATAATCGGCTTGGAGGGATCCGACAGCGTGTCGCCAGTGTAGCTCTCTTTCAGTCCAAGGATAGCGCCGATATCTCCCGCATGAATTTCGTCCACGTCTTCGCGATGATCGGCGTACATGCGCAGCAGGCGTCCCACACGTTCTTTTTTGTCCTGGGTTGCATTGTAATACGTGGCACCCTTTTTAACCTTGCCGGAATACACCCGGATATAGGCCAATCGTCCCACGTAGACATCCGTCACAATCTTAAACACCAGTGCAGACATCGGGGCATCATCTTCCGGCGGCCGGGTGAGTTGGTCATCCGTCTTCGGATGAATACCCGTCACATCTGGTACATCCAGGGGTGAAGGCAAATAGTCCACCACTGCATCTAATAAAGTTTGCACCCCTTTATTCTTTAATGAAGAACCGCAGAAAACCGGGTTGACCCTGTTCTCAAGGACGCCCTGACGCAATGCTGTTTTCATTTCCTCGATCGTGAGCGTCTCACCCTCAAGGTATTTCATCATCAGCACGTCGTCTAACTCCGCAATTCGTTCAACCAGGTCTGCACGCTGTTCTTTGACAGTAGCGACCAGTTCGGGGGGGACGGTGTCATAACGCGGCTCGCTTCCCAACGCATCGTCAAAGAAAATCGCTTGTTCGGTTAGCAGGTCAACCACACCTCTGAAATTTTCTTCTGCGCCGATGGGCACCTGCATGGCCAGGGGTTGAGCGCCCAAGCGCTCTTTAATCGATTGAAGGGTGAAATCATAAGAGGCGCCGACCCGATCCATCTTGTTTGCAAAACAAATCCGCGGTACGGCATAACGGTTTGCCTGCCGCCACACCGTCTCACTTTGTGGTTCAACACCCTGGACCGCATCGAACACCACCACGCCGCCATCTAACACGCGCAAAGAACGTTGAACCTCGGCGGTGAAGTCAATGTGACCCGGTGTATCGATGATATTGATCTGGTGATCTTTCCAGTGGGTTGACACTGCAGCAGACATGATCGTGATCCCCCGCTCGCGTTCCTGTACCATCCAATCGGTCACCGTGGTGCCGTCATCAACGGAACCCAGGCGATAAGTACGGCCAGTGTAATACAGAATCCGCTCAGTCGTCGTGGTTTTACCCGCGTCAATATGCGCAATAATCCCAATATTGCGATATCGTTCAAGCGGAATTTCTTGCGGGGACATTACAGGCATCCGATCCAGTCAATCACAAACGATGCGATTAAAGTCTAAAATGCGAAAATGCGCGGTTGGCTTCTGCCATGCGGTGCGCTTCTTCACGGCGGCGAAATGCAGCGCCTGCATTTGTGGCTGCATCCATTAACTCGTTCGCCAGTTTTTCGCCAAAGGATTTCCCTGGTCGCTGCCGTGCAGCTGAAATGATCCAGCGCATCGCCAAAGTCTTCCGGCGTTCTGGTTCAACTTCCATCGGCACCTGGTAGGTTGCGCCGCCCACACGCCGTGGACGCACTTCCATCATCGGGGAAACATTCTTCAGCGCGGCATTGAATGTCTCGAGAGGCTCTTTACCGGTACGTTCTTCAATGATATCCATGGCATCATACATCAGCTGAGCAGCTGTGCTCTTTTTGCCCTTGATCATGATCCGGTGGATCATCTCCTGAACTTCGATACTGTTGAATCGAATATCAGGTGAGACTTCTCGCTTTTCTGGTTTATATCTTCGCGCCATTCTTACTCCTTACATCAAAATAATTAAAATAGGGCAAAGCATTTAGACGAGCCCCTCTGAGACCGATTTAAATGCTTCGCCCTAACTTAAATCGTATGCTTCGCTGGCTATTTCGGCTTCTTAGCGCCGTATTTTGAGCGGCCGCGGGAGCGGTCCTCAACACCAGTCGAATCCAATGTGCCTCGGACGACGTGATAGCGCACACCTGGCAGGTCTTTAACACGGCCGCCTCGTACAAGCACCACGGAGTGCTCTTGCAGTTGGTGACCTTCACCAGGGATATAGGCTGTCACTTCCATATGGTTCGTCAGACGCACACGGGCGATCTTCCGCAGGGCGGAGTTCGGTTTCTTCGGGGTCATGGTACGCACGACCGTGCACACACCGCGTTTCTGCGGCGCACCCTTCGGCTGACGAATACGTTTTTGCTTTTGCGAATTGTACGTATACTGCAGCGCAGGCGATTTGCTCTTTTTTCGTTTTGATGTTCGGCCCTTGCGTATCAACTGATTGATCGTTGGCACATTTGCCTCCAAATTTAACTCTAAACTGTTTCTATCTTTTTCCAATAATGGAGGCCATCATCATCTATCAAGATGGCCTCACTTCTATCCAATTTTTCCTCCATCAGGCTGACCGGGATTATAGGGTCAGTATGAAGGTGACGAAGGATAATTCTACCATCTGTATTAGGGTGCGTCAAGACAATTTTGTCACCTGACGCAGCACGTTCTAAACTAAATATCCCGACCAATGCTGATTAATCCCGTAGGTGCATTCGGCACTTTGACCTTATCTTCATCCTTACCAAAGGTAATCACATCACCATTATCCAGCACGGCTTCAATTGCCAGCCCCAGGCTTTGCATTTCTTTCACCAGCACCTTGAAAGCCGCCGGGATTCCGGGATCTTCAATCGGATCGCCTTTCACGATCGCCTCATAAGTGCTAACACGGCCGATGACATCATCCGATTTAACCGTCAACATTTCCTGCAGAGTGTAAGCTGCCCCATAGGCCTCCAAAGCCCAAACTTCCATCTCGCCAAAGCGTTGACCGCCAAACTGGGCTTTACCACCCAGTGGCTGTTGGGTCACCAAGCTGTAAGGTCCGGTTGAACGGGCATGAACTTTATCTTCCACCAAGTGGTGCAACTTGAGCACGGTCATCAAACCCACGGTGACCGGGTGGTCATAATAATCGCCCGTCTTCCCATCACGCAGCTTTTGTTTGCCCAGTGTGGGCATTGGTTTATCAACCGCCTTCATCACCTCACGTGCTTTGCTGTGAAGCTCATCACCAGCGAGATCCTGTTTGATTTCATAACCATGGAATTGGATCCACAACTTAAGGCAAGCTTCAATCGCCCGGGTATCCTGGTCATGACGTTCGCTGTTTGCGATTTCTTCAGTTTCAAAAGCCGTGATCCCATCCGGGTCATAGCCTTCGTCTCGCAGCCACTCACGCAAGGTTGCCCTGCGGGCATAACCGGGGTTGGACTGTAGCTCGTACACGTCATAACCGCGCTCACCAAGGAACGCTTCAAGGAATAACAGGCGAACTTCGTTGTCGTCCTCGATCATTTCGGGATCATATTCCTGTTCTCGCAACCAATTCCAGGCTTTCTCACCAATCACATCCCAAGCATGGTCAATCATCCAGGCGCGGGCCAGTTCCGCTTCGATCTCATATTCGGTAGCGCCGTCAAACACGGGCGTCACCGCTCGGAATCCGAGCCGTTCGGCCGCCCACCCAAGGTGCACCTCTAACAATTGACCCAGGTTCATGCGGCCAGGCACGCTCAGCGGGTTGAGAATAATATCCACCGGTCGTCCGTTATCCATGTAGGGCATATCCTCAATCGGGACAACCATCGAGATCACACCCTTATTGCCATGGCGTCCAGCCATTTTATCGCCCTCGGTGACCTTCCGGCGCTGGGCTACAGCCACGCGCACCATTGTATCCACACCGGCTTTCAGATCAGAATTTTCTTCCCGGGTGAACACCTTCACATCGACTACGATGCCATGTTCGCCGTGCGGCATCCGCAGCGAAGTATCCTTCACATCGCGCGATTTTTCGCCGAAGATCGCCCGCAACAGCCGTTCCTCAGGGGTTAACTCTTTTTCACCCTTTGGTGTGATCTTCCCGACCAAAATATCATTCGGGCCAACTTCAGCGCCAATGCGGATAATACCGTGTTCGTCGAGGTTGCGAATGGCTTCCTCACCAACGTTGGGGATGTCCCGCGTGATCTCTTCCGGGCCGAGCTTGGTATCACGTGCTTCAACCTCGTGTTTTTCGATATGCACGGAGGTGTAGCGGTCTTCCTGTACCAACTGCTCTGAGAGCAAGATCGCATCCTCAAAGTTGCCGCCTTCCCAGGATACAAACGCGACCAGCACATTCTGACCCAGGGCAAGCTGGCCATCCACTGACGATGAAGAATCACCAATAATCTGGCCTTTTTGGATACGTTGGCCTTTAACCACCGCCGGACGCTGGTCGATACAAGTCGACTGGTTCGAGCGGCGATACTTTTGCAGGTTATAGGTACGGAGATTGCCGTCATTTTCACGAATTTGGATCGACCTTCCGGTTACAGACACCACTTCGCCGTCCGCTTCAGCCACCACCAGCTGGCCGGAGTCGATCGCAGAGTAGGCTTCCATTCCCGTAGAAATGATCGGGATCTCTGGACGCACCAACGGCACGGCTTGCGCCTGCATGTTCGAGCCCATCAGAGCGCGGTTGGCATCATCATGCTCAAGGAAGGGGATCAAGGCCGCGCTCACACCAACAATCTGCTGCGGTGCCACGTCCATATAATCAATTTGCTCAGAAGTAGCATACCTGAAGCCAGAGTGGAACCGGCAGGAAACCCGCCGTTCAAATTCCATGTATTCATTCATCGGCGCATTCGCCTGGGCAATCACAAATTTATCTTCAGCATCGGCTGAAAGGTATTCGTACATATCTGAAACGAACGGGGTGACCAAAATCACATCCAGACCGAGTTTGGCAATCTTCTTGGCCAACGCATCGGTGATGCGCTCACCACTGGTGGCGATCACCTCACCTGTCTTCGGGTCTTTAATATCTTCCCTTAGTTCACGGTTAACCAGATCATCCGTAGGTTTCAAAGTCTTGATCACCTTGCGATACGGCGTTTCGATGAACCCGTATTCGTTAACAGTCGCATAAGTTGCCATACGCCCAATCAAACCAATGTTTGGGCCTTCGGGAGTTTCAATTGGGCAGATGCGGCCATAGTGCGTATGGTGAACGTCACGCACATCAAAACCAGCGCGCTCCCGTCGTAAACCGCCGGGGCCCAATGCAGACAACGTTCGTTTGTGGCGCAGTTCCGCCAGGGGGTTCGTCTCTTCCATAAATTGCGACAGTTGGCTCGAGCCAAAGAACTCACGCAAGGCAGCCACCACCGGCCGAATGTTTACCAGGCTGGTCGGTGAGACCTGATCTTGGTCACGAATTGACATCCGCTCTCGGATCACGCGCTCCATCCGTCGCAGTCCAACGCGCAATTTATTCTGGATCAGCTCGCCCACTGTCTTTACTCGACGGTTACCGAGATGGTCAATATCATCACTGCGTTCGTAACCGTTGTTGATCTGGATCATTCGGCGCACAATGCGCACAATATCCGATTTGGTGATCGTGCGGTGCTCAATCGAGATGTCTTGGTCAAGTTTCTGGTTCAGTTTATAGCGTCCAACCCGTTCGAGATCATAGCGGCGCTGGTCAAATAGCTGTTCTTCCAAGAAGGCCTTGGCATTCTCCAGTGTGGGTGGGTCACCAGGTCGCAAGCGCTTGAAGAACTCGATCAGCGACGCCTCAGCCACCGACATCCCATCTTCTAAATCCCAGGCGGGTTCCTGGTTGATAGAGGAAGCGATGAACAACCGATCTGGATTGTTATCGACATCTTTGAAGATCTCGATCAGTTCCTCATCTGAGCCGGTCTTAATCGGGCTTAATTCTGGGTCCATGCCGTCATCAACCACTGCCAGCGCCCGCAGGAACACCGTGATTGGGGTAGTGCGTTTGCGGTTAAATTTGATGATGATATAGTCGTTCTTGCGGGTTTCCATCTCCATCCACGCACCCCGGTCAGGGATCATCTTGGAGGTGGATAAGGTCCGGCCTGTCGCCCGGTCGAGCTCGCTCTCAAAATACACGCCAGGTGAGCGGATCAATTGGTTCACCACCACCCGTTCTGTTCCATTAATAATGAAGGTTCCTTTGGGGGTCATCTCGGGGAAGTCACCCAGGAACAGGTCAGACCTGATCGGCTCGGGAACCTCTTTGCCTTTTAGCAGCACCGAAACGTACAGCGGTGAAGAGTAGGTTAAATCACGCTCAAGGCATTCCTCGATCGTGGTTTTGGGGTCTTCATACCAGAACTTTAAATCCCATTCTTTTGAAACCTCATCATTGCTGGGGAAGTACAGCTGCATCCCCTTGTTATAAGACTCAATCGGTGAGATTTCGCCAAATAAACCATAAAATCCTTCTCGCTTTAATCGTTCGAAGGAATCTGTTTGTACTTGGATTAATTTGGGTAGGCCTAAACCTACGGGGATTCGTCGGTATGATTTGGTGGGCAACAATTCTGCCATTTAGCACTCCTGGTAAGCTAAGATTGCCGGGGTTTTACAGAAAAACACTTTCTGTTAAATAGACAACGTCGCGCAATGCGCAAGGTGTCATTATAGCAAATTGGGGATCAAGAGTCAAGTAAAACCGCAAATTTGATTTTCCACCCATAACTTGATCATTATTATGATTGTCAATCAGAGTAATTATCTCCCCTTTTAAGATTTTGTAAAGTGTCTTTACTACTCAGCGTGAGAGGAGATATTGTTGATGGCGTGCCCAAAAGAAATCGCAACCCATCTTTGTCAGCCCCTCATTTGACGTCTGTTAGGCGTCCTCGCATCTCCTGATATTGGATTCTCATATTGAAACGTGTACAATAAACTTACGATAAATAATCGCTTAATATTATGAAACACCTAATTTACAAAGGCTAATAGGAGCAAAAGCGATGATACCCATCCGAGATCAAATTAAACCTCATCGAGTGCCTGTCGTTAATATCTTTTTAATCATCATCAATATCCTGGTGTTCGTTTACCAGTGGCTGATGACTGCCGAGCCGAACAGCATGCTGGTCTATCAATTCGCCTTTATCCCGGCGAATTTCCTGGCTGCACCAACCGACCCCGGCAACATTCGTAATATTTTTACAGCCATGTTCATGCATGCGGGCTTCTTACACCTGGCGGGCAACATGCTTTACCTGTGGATCTTTGGCGATAACGTCGAAGATGTATGGGGGTCTTTACGTTACCTGGTCTTCTACCTGGCAGGCGGTGTGGCAGCCACCTTTGCCCACGTGATCACCAACCCTGCTTCTGTCATTCCTACCGTGGGTGCCAGCGGCGCCATCGCGGCGGTGTTGGGTGCTTACCTGGTGCTCTACCCGCAAAGCCGTGTCCTGACCTTTATTCCCCTCGGCTATTTTATGACCCTCAAGCTGCTGCCGGCTTCAATTGTGCTGGGTGCCTGGTTCGTCCTGCAGCTCTTCAACGGCGTGCTCTCCCTCGGCGGCCAAGATATCGGTGGTACGGCCTTTTGGGCTCACATCGGCGGCTTTGTGACCGGCGTCTTGCTCGCCCTGCTCTTTGGCAAGCGCCGCCAATCCGCCCAACAGCGACGCTGGTAGAAGTATTGTCATTGCGACGAGCTCAGCGAGGAAGCAATCTCAGGATGTATATACTAAGATGATCTGTAGTTAGGTATCAGGTATTAGGCGATTAGGTACTGGGTATTAGGTGCTTCTACAATTTGAACCCCGGGGTGCTTCGTTGTGAAGCCATTATCGCTTTATGGTTTGCACACAAAATCCATCTCTTCAGCTTTGACCTTTCAGCTCAAGGAGCGCAGCGACGAAGTCCCCGAAGCGCAGCGGAGTGGGATCAGCTTTTAGCTTTTGGCTTTCAGCTTTTTGCTATCAGCTTTAACCTTTCTACTTTTTGCTTTCAGCTTTGACCTTTCAGCTCAAGGAGCGCAGCGACGAAGTCCCCGAAGCGCAGCGGAGTGGGATCAGCTTTTTTCTTTGACTTTTCACCATCGATCAATCCCTTCCTTACCCAACCTATGTCCAACCCAACCCTAACCTGAGCCTGTCGATGGGCGAGCGAGTTAATCCTACAATGAATATAGTAAAAGATCTAAGAAATAAACTTGACAAAGTCATCCACTATCAACAAAGGAGATCAAATGGATATTTCACTATTACTCAAATCCCAATGGAAACAACTACGCGGTAAAGCCAAAGAACAATGGGGTAACCTAACCGATGATGACCTCGATAAGGTCGATGGGCAGTTTGACCAGCTGGTCGGTGTGATCATGGAAAAATACGAGCTCACCCGTGCCAAAGCGGAAGCTGAGATCAAATCCTTCCTAACCAGTAAGTAACCCCCTTTTTTACCCCCATGCCGTCCTCTTCAGGACGGTTTTTTTTATTTACACTCAAACGATTGATTAATTAATATTATATACTTTGGAAATTTATTCCGGTTATAAACACTCTCGACGATGGCCATAGCCTGGGTCGCAGGCCACCGACTACCTACGACCTACTACCTAATACCTGCTACCTTCTACCCACTACCTACTACCTACTACCTAATACCTATTACCTATCCCCCACAATCATTTGACTTGGCACCCCCCGATGTAGTACCATAACGTCAACGATAACAATAGAAAATGACAGTTGAACGGGGAGCCTGGTCCACAGGCTGAGAGGAGGACGTCCGTCCTTGACCCGCAAAACCTGATCCGGATAATGCCGGCGGAGGGATGAAATTGATCACACACCAACACCCTCCCCGACACTCCCAGCGAGTTCAGCTAAAGGAAGGGTGTTTTGCTATGACCCACAATCCCATACGAGTTGTCTTGTTCGTCAACGGTGACTTGCCCGCGCCCGACCGGGTGCGGGACCAGCTCAGTGCTGATGATACACTGATCGCCGTGGATGGCGGCCTTCGCCACCTGGAAACCATCGGCGTCATCCCTGACCTGATCATCGGTGACCTTGATTCCATCGATCAAGCCCAACTTCAGCTATACCGTAACCAGGGCATTGAAATTCGCCAGTTCCCCATCGAAAAAGACGAAACTGACCTGGAACTCGCCCTGGATGCCGCCCGCGACCTGCACCCCCAGTCCATTTGGATTGTGGCTGCCCTGGGGGGACGCCTTGACCAGACTCTGGCCAACATCTACCTCCTCACCCGCCCTGACCTGGTGGGGTACGACCTCCGCCTGATCGATGGTCACACCGAGGTCTTCCTGATCCGCGATACAGCCATCATCCAGGGAGAGATTGGCCAGCGGGTCTCCCTACTGCCGCTCAATGGCCCGGCGGCGGGCATATCCACACACGGCTTGCACTTTCCCCTATTAAATGAAACCCTTTACCCCGATAAAACCCGCGGGCTCAGCAACCAAATGATCTCCCCAACAGTGACCATCAGCCTGCAAACCGGTCTGTTGTTATGTATTCACGAAACTGTGAGACAAAACGAAAGGCAAGCATAAGCCCATGAAAAATAAAATGATACCCCTGATTTTGTTGATATTTGCGATCCTACTCGCATCCTGTACGCCGCAACCCAGCCCATCTGAGGTGCGCACCCTGACCGTGATGACCCACGATTCCTTTGCCATCAGCGAAGATGTGATCGCCCTGTTTGAAGATGAACACAATGTGCGCGTCCAATTCGTCCGGAGTGGTGACACCGGCACCGCCCTCAACCAGGCCATTCTCACCAAGGGCAACCCCCTGGCGGATGTGTTCTATGGGGTCGATAACACCTTCCTGACGCGCGCCCTGACAGAAGACCTGTTCATCCCTCATGACTCACCGATGCTGGCACAAATCTCAGATGTGTTTAAACTGGACCCCAGCAACCGCGCCCTGCCGGTGGATTATGGCGATGTGTGCATCAATTACGACAAAGCCTACTTTGCAGCCAACAATTTACCCGTCCCTGCTTCGCTAGAGGAGCTGACCGATCCACAATATGCCGGTCTGCTGGCGACCCAAAACCCGGCCACCTCCTCGCCTGGGCTGGCCTTCCTGATGGCAACCATCGCCCATTTCGGCGAGGAAGGCTACCTGGCGTATTGGGCGGCTCTTAAACAAAACGGACTGGTCGTGGTCAGCAACTGGGAGACCGCTTACTACACGAACTTCAGCGGCTCTACCGGCCAGGGTCCTCAGCCAATGGTTGTCTCCTACGGCTCCAGCCCGGCAGCAGAGGTGATCTTCGCGGAAACCGAGCTGGACCAGGCGCCCACCGGCTCCATCATCGGCCCGGACACCTGCTTCCGGCAAATCGAATTCGTTGGTATCCTCAGGAACGCCGCCAACCCCGACCTGGCGGGCGACTTTATTGACTTCATGCTCAGCATCCCCTTCCAGGAGGATATCCCCCTGCAGATGTTCGTATTCCCCGTCAACCAGGATGCCCGCTTGCCGGAGGCCTTTATCGAACATGTGCAAATCCCCCCTCAGCCAGCCAGCCTGCCGCCTGAACTAATTGATGCTAACCGGGAAGCATGGATTGATGCCTGGATGGAGACCGTATTGGAGTAAGCGCCTTGAACCGCACCCTGCGTCGTTGGTCTAAACATCCCACCTGGCGCGCCCTGCTCTTATGGGTGCTGCCAGTGGCTTTTTTGGCGTATTTCTTCTACCAGCCCCTGCTTGCTTTGTTCAACTTAGTCATTTCCCCGACCTGGGGCTTTGACCTGGGTTCACTCAACCTGGACCGAATTTGGCGCCCGCTCTCCTTCACCATTGGCCAAGCAGCCCTTTCCACCTTGCTAACCCTTATTCTCGGCCTGCCTGGGGCCTGGCTGTTCGCCCGCTTCACTTTTCCCGGGAAAAAAGCCCTCAAGATCCTCACCACCCTGCCCTTCATCCTCCCCACCGTGGTGGTCGCAGCCGGGTTCAATGCCCTGCTCGGCCCGCGCGGCTGGGTCAACCTGGGGCTGATGGCGCTGTTTAACCTCTCAGCGCCGCCGATCCAATTTCTGAACACCTTTGGCGCCATCCTTGTGGCGCACGTCTTCTATAACACCACCATCATCATCCGCGTCGTCAGCAATGCCTGGGCTCAGCAAAACATCCGCTTGCGCCATGCAGCCCAGGTGCTGGGCGCCAGCCCCTGGCGCACCTTTCGTGAAGTAACCCTGCCCCTGCTCAAGCCCTCCATCCTGGCTGGGACCTTCCTGGTGTTCCTGTTTAACTTCACCAGTTTTGGCGTGGTGCTCATGTTGGGCGGACCCCAATTCGCCACCCTCGAGGTCGAGATCTACATTCAAGCCTTGCACCGGTTGAACCTGCCCCTGGCCAGCATCCTGGCCATCCTGCAATTGCTATGCACCTTGCTGATCACCCTGGGGCACAACCGGGTTTCAGGTTTGGGAGATGTGGTCACCTCACCACCAGCTCACACATTGGATGCCCGTAAACCCCGCACAGGCTGGGAACGCCTGGTCGTGATCCTGTTGATCATCACCCTTTTCACCCTGCTGGTGGCGCCCTTAGCATCGCTGGCGCTGCGCTCCTTCGTAAAACTGGAGCCAACTCGCGGCGAGCGCGGCGAAATCCAGCGCGGGCTCACCCTGCAGTTCTACCGGGAATTGGGCGTCAACCGCCGCGGTGACCTGTTCTTTGTCCCCCCCATTGCTGCTGCCCGCAATTCGTTCATCTTCGCGCTGATCACCATCGGGATCACCCTCAGCCTCGGGTTATTGGTGGCCTACGCGCTGGGGCAGCACACCGCCATCAATAAATTTTTAGACCCATTGCTGATGCTCCCCCTGGGCGCTTCTGCCATCACCCTTGGTTTGGGTTTTATCATCGTCTTCAACCGACCGCCCTTCAGCACCCTGCGCTTCCCCATCCTGATCCCGATTGCACATTCGCTGGTGGCTTTGCCCTTCATCGTGCGCACGCTGGTTCCCGCCCTGCAAGACATCTCCCGCTCCTTGCGGAATGCTGCCCGGGTTTTAGGCGCATCTCCATTCAAGGTTTGGCGTGAGGTCGACCTGCCCCTGCTCACGCCGGCCCTGCTGGTCAGCACGATCTTTGCCCTCACCATCTCACTGGGCGAGTTTGGCGCCAGCAGCTTCCTGGTCAGGCCGGAATACCCCACCATGCCGGTAGCTATTTTTCGTTACATCTCGCAGCCCGGCGCCCTTAACTACGGCCAGGCGCTGGCCATGTCGACCATCCTGATGCTGGCCTCTGCCCTGGGCATCTTCATCATTGAACGACTACAATCACCCGGGAAGGACATATTCTGATGCTGTCTGTTGATCGTATCTATAAATCCTATGAGGGACAGCCCCTGTTGAACGGTGTCTCCTTTGAAGTACGTGAAAGCGAAACCGTCTGCCTGCTGGGGTCCTCCGGCAGCGGGAAGAGCACCCTCTTGCGTATCATCGCCGGGCTTGAAGAACCCGAAAGCGGACAGGTGGCATGGAAGGGCAAACCGCTGGGGAATACCCCCGCCCATCAGCGCAGGTTTGGGCTCATGTTCCAGGATTATGCCTTATTTCCCCACCGCAATGTCGCTGAGAACATCGCCTTTGGCCTCAGGATGCAAAACCTACCTAAAGACGAGATCAATACACGGGTAAATGGCGCGCTGCAAACCATCACTATGACCGGCTTTGCCCAGCGCAAAGTGACCGAACTCTCCGGGGGTGAACAGCAGCGGGTCGCCCTAGCTCGAGCGCTGGCGCCCAACCCGCGCCTGTTGATGCTCGACGAACCCCTGGGCGCCCTGGATCGCACTTTGCGGGAGCAGCTCAGCCAGGAACTGCGCCGCATCCTGCACGAATCCAAAGTGCCAGCCATCTATGTCACTCACGACCAGGAAGAAGCTTTCGCCATTGCCGATCGGCTGCTCCTGCTGCATGCTGGGGTCATTTTGCAAAGCGGGCGCCCCCATGAGTTCTATCATCATCCTAAAAATGTGTGGGTGGCCAGGTTTTTTGGGCTGGGCAACCTGGTGGAGGGCACTGTCAGCGCCCATTCGCCCCTACAGGTCGAAACGCCCTTGGGCTTGATCCAGGCCAGCTGCAACCAGGACCCACCCGCCATTGGTGAGAAAACCACCCTGCTCTTCCGTCCAAACCAGGCCGTGCAAGATCCGAACGCAACAGAAAATAAAATCACAGGGAAGGTACTCGACCAGGTCTTCCAGGGTGAAAACTATCGCCTCACCTTAGCCATCAATGACCACATCCCCGAATTCAATCTCACCCTTCCCAAACCCGCCGAAATCGGCGCACACCTCCAGGTGAGTTACCCGCCAGCCCAGGTGTTGTGCCTGGATAATGGAGCAGAGGTATGAGCATTGATCCACAAGACGTCCTCATTATCAAATTAAACACACAGCGCCAGGAGACCTGGCGCTATCGGGGTCGCATCCTCAGACAAGATGCGGACAGCGTGCTGGTTGAAGCCTACTTCAACCGGGATGACCTGCCCTTTCACGGCATCACCCTGCGAGAAAACGACCGTTTTCTTGAACGTTATTACACAAACCGCTGGTACAACATCTTCGAAATTCACGACCGCGATGATGACCGCATAAAAGCCTGGTACTGCAACGTCACCGCCCCGGCCGAATTCGAACCAGGACAGATCTCGTATGTGGATTTAGCGCTGGACCTGCTGGTCTACCCGGATGGTGAATACCTCGTGTTGGACGAAGACGAATTTGCCGCACTGGATCTCGATCCGGGTTGCCGCTTTAACGCCCGCCAGGCGTTAAATGCGCTGGTCAGCCTGGCTGAAGCAGGGATGCTCGGTCAGGCGTTAAATCTTCCAGCTTGATCAGGGGCGATCCCAATCTCGCTACATTATGCCAACTGCAAATAGGGCAAAATGTCATAAAAATACTGATCATAACCCGCTGGGATAAATCCTAAAACAAGCACCAGCGCGATCACCAGGCAGCAGCACAGCAGCACCACAGCCACAACCGCCAGGATGATCCATAGGGTCTTGTTATTCTTTTTCATTTCCGGAACAGCCTCAAAGGACTCCGGGGGTTCTGGAATATAGCTGACTTCTTCAGACATACGCGCCTCCTAAGGTGATAGTGTTGTGCGGTTTTAACCGTTTAAAAATTGAACCAGTTTGTAAAGGGAAGCAAACACAAAGGCAGGCTGATCACGCCAAACAGGATCAGCATGCCCACACACAAACCAATTAAGCTGAGGCCAATATTGACCCATCCCAAGATCATTCCCCATTTGGCCATATCATCACCAGTCAATCGGCCGGCGCTCTCTTTGATCTCCTTTTTTGCCATGATGCCCGTAATGATGGCTGCGATCGCACCCAACAACGGCACGATAAAGTAACTGGCAATCCCTGAAATCAAGCTGATCACAGCCAGGGAAGAGGTCTGTGGATACAACGGGGTTTGACCGAAATTTTGATCAGACATACAATTTTCCTTTCCTTATTAACCAATTTATCCTTATCAATTCAAATCCGCGCTCAGCCGATCATAACTTATGGCTGTGCGGGCTTACGCATCGCACGCTCGGTAATCCACCAGATGATCAAGCCAGCCACGATCAGCAGGATGATCCCCACCACGACCGGGATCACCACCGAAAGCACGGAGAGCATGGTCGCGACCACGTCTTCCATCACGCTCACCGGCACATCCCCCGCCCCAGCAGTGGTCGCCGTCACAGCAGGTCGGACGACCAACGATTTGACCGCATGCACGCTGCCAGCTACCAGCAGACCTGCCGCGATCGAGAGGATCGGGTGAATCTCCGTCAACACGTTCGCGCTGACTGCAAACAAGATCGCGCCGGCTGTTGGGCGGATCAAAGTTTGAATGATGTCGTTGATGTGGTTCACCGCCGGGATCTTATCCGCAAAGAATTCCACCAGCGAGAGGGCGATCAACAGCCCAATGATCCACCAGCTCTCCAAAGCTCGCCAACCCTCCGAAAGCTCGATTAAATTCGTGAAGCGTGCCAACAGCGAGACCACCAGCAGCGGGATGTAAGCGTTTAAACCTGCGCTGGCTGACAGGCCAAAAGCAGAAATAATATCCATCACAGCCTTCTTTCTTTTCTTCCTGTGCCCAATTATAACGGAGAATGCCTATAAGCTAAAGCCGCCCCAGGTGCCGGTCAGAAGATAGCGCACCAGGTCAATCACCCCAATTTGCAGCAATGCCAATAGATATCCCCCCACCAGCGGGATCAACAGCGCTCTGTAACCCTGGTAAGTATTATCGCGTTTGAACAACATCACCAGGACGGTGCTGTAAACCATGATCAACAGCGCCAAAACGCCACCGGCGCTCAACAACGCCAAGGGGTACAGGATCCAGGGAACCTCTAGCAGCAGGACCAGGTCCAGCACTACTGCCGCGCCGACCACGATTAAGATGGCTTTCCAGTCTTTAAACGCAGACTGGTCTTCCCAGGTGCTGAACATGGTTTGGATAAAAGCCGGCATCAAAATCGCCGAAACCGCCAGTCCCATCCCTGTCCCGGTGACCAATCGCGTCCAGTTTTGGGTAACGTACAGGGATGATATGCTGGGTATAAGCATTAAAAACGAGTTGAACCCATCAAAGACCCAGGCAAAGGCCAGAAAGCCAAAAAACAGGCTGGCCCCGAGGGGCGGCATCCGTCCCTTTTTGCCCTGTCTGATCTGGTAGATCAAGCCCAGCAAGGCGCCTAAAAACAAACCGGAACACCTGGCACACAACGGGAAAGAGCGCCCATTGATTTGGAAAGAGCGCGGCTCGATCTGGTGACACACCGCGTAACCAACCGCATCGGCTTTTCCCAGCAACCCATGGGGCGTTAAAAATAACCAGGTGACGGTCAGCGCAATGGCCGCACCAAACAAAACCCAATGCCAGGCGGCTCTTTTGTGATCTGAGTTGGATGTCGTTTCCATCATCACTCCGTTATCGCACCTTCCTGCTGGAACCGCAGGAGGTGTGGTGACCTACCTCAGCTGTTCAGTTTAGAAAACAACACCCCCCTCAAACTCGGGGGGTGATGCTGATCTCTCATGTGTAATTGAACATTAATCGGCAGGTTTTGCCAGCTTCTCATGGGCTGTCGCCAGCCATTCAATGATCTGAATATTCTGCGGGCAGATGGCCTCGCACTCACCGCACGCTGTGCAGTTATCGGCCCGTGCCTCAGGTTTGATCATATTGTTATAAACCCAGCGTCCATGCCCCCAGGCGTCAAATGCAACCGCCTCGTTATAGGCTGCAAAGATGCGAGGGATGGCCACCCCGCTCGGGCAGGGCAGGCAGTACTCGCATTGGGTACATGGGATCGGCGCTAACGAAGCATATTGTTCTCGTGCTTCAGCCACCAGCGCCTGGTCGGCATCTGTCAGCTTTCCAACCGCTGCTTCCCCAGCCAGCGCTAAGTTTTCTTCAACATGTTCCATCACAGACATACCGCTCAGCGCAGTCGACACCTCGGGTTGATCCCATAACCAATTTAATGCCCAGGCGACAGGGCTCCAACCCCGTTCGCTTTTAGCCCAGGTTTCTGCAACGGGTGGCGGGCTTTTAGCGATCATGCCGCCGCGCAGGGGTTCCATCACCACCACAGCCATACCGCGGTCTGCAGCCAGCTTCAATCCTTTTCGCCCTGCTTGATAATCGATATCAATGTAATTGTATTGAATCTGCGCCATCGCCCAATGATCATAACCGTTGACGATCGCTTCAAATACCGGGTAATCGTCATGGAACGAAAAACCGAAATGATGGAACAAACCTTCCGACATCCGTTTTTCTGCCCACGAGAACACATCCAAATCCTGGTAGTTTTGCCAATAGCGGGCGTTCATCGCATGCAGCAAGTACACATCCAGATGGTCTACATCCAACCGTTTAAGCTGCTCTTCCAGGTAGCGGTCAAAATCTGCTTCCTCTTTGATCAGCCAGGAGGGCATTTTGGTAGCCAGGTGAACCTTTTCACGGTAGCCATCCTTGAGTACCTTGCCAACAAAGCGCTCGCTCTGTTCTTGATGATAGCCCCAGGCGGTGTCAACATAGTTCACACCGGCATCGATCGCACCGCGGACCATTTTTGTCGCCAGCGGTTCGTCAATCTTCCCGCTGTCGCCATCCAGGATCGGCAGGCGCATTGCACCAAAGCTTAAGGCTGACACCTCCCAATCCAACGAACCAAATTTTCGATATTGCATGATTAATCGCTCCATTCCTAGTTTTTGCGTGCTTGATTATACCAGAATCGAACCAATCCCCTTGATCCAAGCGCCCCCTTTGATTGTCTGTCCCCTAAACACCTTACTCAAGGTGAGTATTGAAAAACGAATAAAAGGAAATCATCATGAATTAAATTACCATTATGAACTCCTAATTAAACCAAAAATGCGCAAACATATTACCATTTGTAGGGGCGGACCTCTGTGTCCGCCCAGGGCAACCACGGAGGGTTGCCCCTACAATGGAATATTACTAAATATGAAATCCAATACCTTATACATGTAATGTTGACAAACCACTGGGATTGTGTGATACTATCATCAACAACAAAATACAGCTCCCTGCTTCAGACAGAAGCCCTCAGCTTCGAAGAAGCCCTTCGCCATGCGAATGCAATCCCACGAAGTGAGGAGGTGGTGTACATGATAGACAGTAGTTACTTAACAAAGGCTGTGGCACCCCTCCTCGATGATCTTCGATAAGGGTGCTACAGCCGAAACCGATTGCCGCTCGTTGAACGAGCGGCTTTCTGGTTAACCCTCACAAGGGGCATGATCTACTCAACGGCTTGCATTATCCCCAAGTGGGGTAGTGTCAGGCTGAACCTTAAAGGGGAAAGTTACAGGGAAGGCCACAGCAACCTGCAGCATAACATAGCTGCCTATGGAGCTTGATGGCCGATAATCTACCAAAGCCTTTGCTGGCATAGTATGGTTGAAAATCGCGGCGGTAGGCACACGGCTTGAGCGATTTGTTATGTTGCCCTTTGGTATTAAGCATACCTACTGATTAAAAACTCATTCATTTTGTGCTGCTCCACAATGTGGACAAAACGAGAAATCAATAGGCAACACTTCATCACAAGATACACACTTTTTCTCGGTTATTATTGATTGCCCACAAGCGGGACAGAATTTGTACCCGGCAGCAACTTCATTTTTGCAGTTAACACAAATAGTGACATCGTCATTCTTACGTCGAAAAACATTACCGAATGCGTTTGTAACTTTGACACCGGCTGTTGCGGTAGCCCCTTTCACATTACTGGCTGCTTGCCCGGCAATACCGGCCGCTTTGGATGCAGTCTCTTTCGTGCTAGCTGCGGCTTTTTGAAAGATAGTCTTTTCAACAACAACTTTGTAATCTCCGGCCCGTCGCTCAACCTCGCTAATATCCAAAGCTACGTTAAGGTGTGTGGCTGTCTTAATCAAAAAATCGCGCTCTTTTCCAACCAATTCACCATCACAAACAGCCATCAACACCAGCACTTCAACCAGACAACATCTAATCTCATCATCCTCAATCTGGGCGATAGCTTCAACTATATTCTCTTCACTCTCCATTAATTTGTTAAACTCGGCTTTGGTATGTTCCTCAAACGACATTCGAGACAGTATTGCTCGGTAAAATTCCTTTTCTTTGGTGGAAAAATCATCATCTATCTGAGCCATATACATAGCTGCGGCAGGAAACACAATATCGTAGATATTTTGGCGGGACACCAATTGACGCAATTCCTCTGTGACTTTGCCCCGGTTCTTAAGATGATTTTTGGCAATTCCACCAACAGATTTTGTCGTAACGTAGTTATAACTGCTTCCCACCACTGCCGAGACAACAGGTATCGTGTATTTCAAGATGGACTTCTGCAAAATCCTAATGCCGATTTTCTTTCCAAAATCTTGAATTGCTCTAAGTGTACCTTTGCTAATGTATTTTTTGACCGTATATTGTGTTCCTCCCCTTGCGGCCACTTGAAGTCCTTTCCCTAACATTTCAGTTGGCGCGATACCCAACGCATACCCGAAAACCATCAATATATCTTCTGGATCGTCTGGATCAAGTTGTAAATCATACACGACGGAAAGATCAAGTACCAGTCGCATTTGGATTCTGGCCAAGTAAACCATTTCCGCTCCAATCGCACCAACCAACACTGCAGTCGTAATTCCCACAGAACTCAAAGCGGCAATTTGATTTGCTGTAACAGTTGCCCCCGTAACTGCCCCGGCTATAGTGGCATATCTTACTGTAACAGAGGTCAAGATGTCCGCAATTTCATCTGGAGTTAATCCGGGATATTTCTGTTGAAAATATTCAGCCCTGGCATTACGGTCGTAACTTTGGACAACTTTTTGTAAAAGAGCGATAAACCACTGACCACTTTTAACATCATCAATATTGAGCGTTTTGGCAAAATCTTTTGCTTCTGCAAGTTCAGAAGATACTTCAGCTTCGATGGCTTCATTTTGAGTAACATCATCAATATCAGGATTTTTCATTTTTATCCTCTCTTATTTATAATTGCCTCACAAATGTAAGCAACATAACAATTAATTATCGGAACTTTTGCTATACTGTATAAACACCCGCCTATCACAAGGTGATTTAACATCTATACGGCTCAATACAAGAATTATATACCAGAATCACTGAAAGCGATGATTCCTCTGCTTCCGATTCAACCTTACCAAATCCAAAAATTGCTTGGTAAACTACGAGATGCCGTTCGCCACCAAAACCAATCCTGCTCCACACAGAAGACCTGTGTCCATTGGCCGAAACACACAATCCTCTTCCCTAACAAATGCCACCCCGCAGAAATGGGTGTGCCAGAAACCCGAGCTTTCCTTTTCTACCTAAACCAGCAATTTTATGCCATTCTCTTTCTCTATCTTAATGGATTGAAAGTTGAGTTGGCTTCCCATCAGCCGAGCGTGTTCCTGATCAATATTCATCAATGATCGTCTCAACACACCTATACACAAACAACTTCACCTTTTTCACCTGGTCATCTGATGGATATGGTTATAATCAATTAAAAGGAGCAACCATGCAAATAAACCATATCTGGTGGATTCGACGCGACATCCGTTTGCACGATAACCTGGCGCTGGAGGCTGCCTGCCAGGGCGCTGACCAGCTGATCCCCCTCTTCATCATCGAACCAGAGCTGATGGACGGGGCTGGTCCCCGACGGCGTGCCTTTCTGTTGATTGCCCTGGCCGATCTCGACCAACACTTGAAAGCGTTGGGAAGCCGCTTGATCATCCGTCAGGGGCCGGCCCGATCCGCCCTCCAAACCCTGGTGGATGAACTTGGTGGTGCATCCATCTACGCCCACGAGGATTTCAGCCCCTTTGCCCGCCAGCGTGATCAAGCAGTCGCTGAGGTGGTGTCGCTCAACCGCTACCCCAGTGTGCTGTACCAGCATCCCACAGCCATCCTCAAGGATGACGGCGATCCTTACGTGGTCTATACACCCTACAAACAAAAATGGTACCTGCATCCCCTGCCCACACCGGCTGACTGCCTGCCTGCCCCGGATCATTTACCCCCAACACCTGAAAATCTCGCCTCACTCGACCTCCCCCTGGGGGAACCGGTGGTAGATTTTCCCGCCACAGTGGCAGAGGCACAGCGCCGGCTGACCGCTTTCGCAAACGGTCCCATTCGCAAATATCAAAGCCAGCGAAACCGGCTCGACCTGGAGGGTACCTCGCGCCTATCCCCCTACCTGCGTTTTGGCTTGATCTCAGCTCGAGAAGCCTTTGCCCAAGCCCACATCGCCCTACTCCAGGCCAAAACTGACGCTGAACGGGGTGAAATCCAAACCTGGCTAAATGAATTGGTGTGGCGTGAATTCTACACTGCCATTCTTTATCATTTCCCCAAAGTGTTGGGCCATCCTTTTAGAGAAGACTACGCGCATATCCCCTGGCGCACAGCACCCGAAGACCTGGCTGCCTGGCAAAATGGGCAGACCGGCTATCCCGCCGTGGACGCCTGCATGCGGCAGCTGTTAGCCACCGGCTGGATGCACAACCGCGGCCGGATGATCGTTGCCTCCTTTTTGACCAAGGACCTGCTGATCAACTGGCAGGCAGGGGAAGCCTGGTTCATGCACAACCTGGTCGACGGTGACCCGGCTGCTAATAACGGCGGCTGGCAGTGGTCGGCCGGAACAGGGACCGATGCGGCGCCCTACTTCCGCATTTTCAACCCCATCACCCAGGGCTTCAAATTCGACCCCGATGGTGACTACATCGCCCGCTGGGTGCCTGAACTGCGCCACCTGCCGATCCCCTTCCGCCACGAACCGTGGAAGCTAGAGCCTGATGATGCACAAAGGTTTGGCTTCCGCCTGGGCACCGATTACCCCCAGCGCATCGTCGACCACGCCTTCGCCCGCCAGCGCACCCTCGAAGCCTACAAAGCTGCCAGGGAGAAAAAATAGGAAGTAGAGAACAGGTACTAGGGAACAGGTACTAGGAATCAGGTATTAGGAATCAGGTTTCAAGACGGCACTACCTACTACCTACTACCTACTACCTACTACCTGCTACCTGCTACCTACTACCTGCTACCTACCCCATCCACCCCCGCACCAGGCCGACCAGGTACAACAGGAACTCCCACACCAACGCCGTCAGGTTATTCAAGAACAGGCCCAAATGATTAAGATAGCTCACCAGCTGGATATCATGCCGGGTGACCTGGCCCAGGTGCATCTCAACCTCGGCCGAAGAACTGAGGTACAGGCTCTTCGTTCCGGTCACCGTGAGGGTTTGGGGATTGCCTGTCATCGGTTGGAAGGACCAGTAGAACCCTCCGCCTAAAGTGGGGTCTTCAGCCGTGGCGCGGGTCTCCATGCTGCCAAAACCGGTCGAAACGATGGCACCATCCAAGGGCTCACCGGAATGTTTGTTTGAGACCAGGCCGGTCAACACACCGCCTGACAGGGGTGTGCACACCTCCCCACCCACACGGACGGAGTCGACCTGCCACCACCATTCAGAATTTGCGTTGTAATACCGGAAGCGCACCCGTACATTTTCCTGGTTGGCCGCTATCTCGCTGATATCAATGGATTGCTGGTGCGGTCCGCGCACACTCTCGGTTTGTCGCAGCACATTGACCCATTCACCCCCATCAATCGCAACGTCAACATCAGCGACCTCGGCACTGTTTTCAGCATAGCTGAAGAAGTCCTGTTCAAAGGTCAAAATCACCGCTGATTCGCCCGATAGATCCATCGGGGGTGAAACCAGCGAGGTGTCCACTTCAACCGGCCCAGCAAAATCTGAATCCACCACGGCAAAACCGCCTGAACCGCCCGTTAAATTCTCCCGACCTGGCGCGTCATCAAATGTCCAGGTCACCCCCGTTCCAGCGTGGTCCCAGACCTCCCATCCCTGCGGCAGGCTCACGCTGTCGAAGCTTTGGGCCAGGCTGTTTAACATGCCATATCCGGGCGCTTCACAGCCAGGGGCGATTTCCAACGCAAAGTCTCGCTTTTCTGACGGTTGACCAAATGTAAGCTCCGTCTCAAGGACAATCTGATACCCAGGGATAATCGATTCAATCTTCAGGTCGTAAGTCAGGTCATCATAAGCCGCCACCTGGTAAGTACCATCGAAGGGGTTGGTAAACGCCGTCACGCTGTGATCCCCGGTTTCGAGCGTGATCCGGGCATACAGGGGATACCCATGACCGCCGCCATCAGTGACGACGCCCGAGAGATCTACCAAATTGGTTTTAGGATGAAGGCTAAATTGGGTTGTGGTGGTCGTCCCCGGCCCCAGCAAGGCTACAGCTGTCATGATCTCGGTTTGGTAGCCATAAGCCGAAGTTGTGATCTCATACAACGCTTGGCTGTTGACGAACAGCCGGTAAAAGCCGCCCTCATCTGTCAGGATGGATGTGCTGGTTACATGATCGCCCAGTGAAACAGCTTCCACCAATGCGCCGGTTATCGGTTGTCCCTCCACCGCATCCACGACTTGCCCATCCAGGTAACCACCCTCGCAATACACAACCGCCCCCTCAACCGCTGCCAGGGCATCCACCTCGCCCCAGCCCGTCGCATGATTGGGCACGAACCCCGGGCCTTCATCACCATTGCCTGTATCGTAGGGGATCGGGGTGGCGGTATCCTGGATGATTGTCTCCGTGGTGATGGTGTCCCCGACCAGGCAGTCACCGGCGTCCCACATCAACGCTACCAAGCCTGCCACATGCGGCGCAGACATCGATGTGCCGCTCCATTCAGCATATTCACTGTCCCCGGAGCTAACCGCCGAGCGGATGCCCACGCCCGGTGCCACCACTTGGGGTTTGATCGCCGGATAGCCGTTGGGGTTGAGGGTGTCCGGGCTGTCCGTCGGGCCCCAGTTTGAATGCGATGCATATTGCCCATCATCCCAGCCCGTGGACCCGACCGCGGTCACATGATGTGACCGGGCTGGATTGCTGACGGTGTTTAACCCCGGCGGCATTGGGTAGCCGCAGCCGCTGGAATTGCCGTTGGCAAAGATCGGGTAAATCCCGGCCGCCAGCCAGGCATCAATCACGCCTTCATACCAATCGCTGTAGGTTCGGCCGCAATCGCCCCAGGAATTATTAACCACATTTGGGCGTAAGTTGGGGTTGGGGTTCGCCCCATCCAGGTTGGTGGGCGCAGTCATAAATTGACCGCACTTGATCAGGTCAGACCCCAGCCCGCCCCCATTTTGCCGGATCGCTTTGCAAGCAATCCAATCCGTACCAGGAGCAACGCCGATTTCAGCGCCAGGTGAACTGGCGCCGACCATGATCCCTGTGACATGGCTGCCGTGCCCATGATCATCATAGGGTTCACCCTGGCGGTTGACGGCATCCCACCACTGGTAATGGTGGCTGAACAGGCCGTCCCCTAGGTTGCCGCGGTACGGTCCGACCAAGGCCTTATGGGTATAGCGCACACCGGTGTCAATACTGCCAACCACCAGGCCCTCGCCATCAAATCCCATCGACCACACCTGGTCGGCCTTGATCTGGGTCAGGTTACTGGCGTTACCGGCAACGGTCACTTCATCTTGATCAGAGCCGATCGATAAGGGATCAATCACGAAGATCTGCGGGATCGACTGCAGTGATTCAATCTCGGCATAATTCAACAGGCCGGTCAATGTAGCGCCGGTAGAGGATTGGACGGCGATCACATTCTGCACCCAAAACGCCTCGTAAGGCACGCCCTCTTGATCGAGATATTGGCGCACCTCGGCCTGGGAGGCTTCGGCTAACGCAGTCAGGGTCTCGTAAACATACCAGCCGCGTGCTTCCCACGACATACCATAAGCCTGGCTCAGGTCCGCCCGCTCCTCAAAGAAGATCAGGTAATCCAAAGGCTCATCGGCCTTTGACTTGGCCAGCAACGCAGGATCAACCCAGGGAATATCCTGGTTCACATCCTCGGCGCTGACCCGCATCTCGCTGCTGCCCCACAACGTCATCCCGATGATCAGGATCAAAAAAAGGGTTCCAATTTGCAAAGCCGGTTTGTGTTTCATGGTCACTTCCGTTCTGTGTGTTGAAAACAGGCGCACCTGTTAATGGCAAGTGGTTTCATAACACCATCTCAGCAAGATTCGTACCAACCATGAAACACAGCGAAACACCTGCTAACTCCCGCAGCTTGAGCGAGACGGAGCGAAGCAAAGCGTAATAGCGCTCCCTACCCAAAAAGATCTTCGCGAAAGGAAACGACGAAAAGTCCCTTCCTTTCAGGGAAGGGATTGAGGGATAGGTAGAGAATAAACTTTCCTAAAAATCCTATTGCTAGTATGTAAAATTATTCATTAAATTCAAATAAGTTCCCACTTACTACCGAAATAAGGTGGGTTGGGGATCGATGTAATGAGGGCTAGTTTTTTATAGACTATTCACATGGTTCTACCCACACCGATGATGAGTGAATCCGCCTCGCTTTCCTGCTATAATTCGTAACAACGGAGCGGCTGAGGGAAAAGGGGAGTGTGGTGTGGCGGCAAAGCCGCCACACCACACTCCCGACCCTTTAGAGCAGTTACGACAATTCAAACAAACCGTGAGGGAGAAACCATGTCCCTGAGAGCGTATCTGAACAAAATCCGCCAGCAAGGCGGGTTGATTGAGATTCAAAAACCCATCTCCAAACACCTGGCGCTGGCCGGCCTGTTGAAAGCCTTGGAACCCTCACCCGTCCTGTGTAGTGAGGTGATCGAATCCCCCTTCCCAGTGATCGGCAACCTGGTGTGCACCAAGGAGACCTTCGCCGATTACCTGGGCATCCCCGTCCAGGCCATTATCCCCACCCTGATCCAGGCCATTGAGGCCCATTCCCCGCCCCGGGTGACGACCGCTGCCCCCTGCCAGGAGGTCATCCATGAAAACCCTGACCTCGATCAATTGCCGATCCCCTTCCACTGCGAGGGCGATGGTGGCAACTATATCAGCTCCGGGGTGATGATCGCCGGCCACCCTCACTATGGTCAAAACATGGATTTCCACCGCTGCATGCAATTTTCCAAGACGGAAATGGCCGTGCGGGTGGTCAAAGGCCGTAATTTTGACGCCTTCTTGCAGGACCTGGGCCAGGTGGATGTCGCCATTTGTGTCGGTGTGTCCCCCAACATCCTCATCGCAGGCGCAACCTCGGTCGAGATCGGCCTGAACGAGCTTGAGATCGCCAACGCCTTACAACCCTTCGAGGTGGTCAAAGCCCACACCTCAGACCTGCTCATCCCCGCAGACGCCGAGTTTGTCATCGAAGGCACCGTCTACCGGGACCGCCGCCACGAAGAAGGTCCCTTTGTCGACCTGACCGAGACCCAGGATGTGGTCCGCCAGGAACCCGTACTGGTGGTGAAGTGCATCACCCACCGCCATGACGCCCTGTGGCACGCCCTCCTGCCTGGCGGGTTGGAGCACAAGCTGCTGATGGGCATGCCCCGCGAGCCGACCATCTTCCGCGAGGTCAGCCAGGTTGTGCAGTGCCTGGATGTCAACATCAACCCGGGCGGCTGCTCCTGGCTGCACGCCATCGTCCAGATTCGCAAGGTCAACCCCGATGACGGCCGCAAGGCAATCGAAGCCGCCCATCGCGGGCACAGCTCGTGCAAGCACATCTTCGTGGTGGATGAGGATATCGACATTTACGATCCCCTGTCCGTGGAATGGGCCATGGCCACCCGCTTCCAGGCGGACCGAGACCTGGTTATCCTCGGCCGGGAGCGCGGCTCCTCCCTCGACCCCAGCGCGCAGCCCGGCACCTATGAGACCTGCAAAGTCGGCTTTGACTTGACTGCACCCTTGGATAGCGGCGGCAAGCCCTTCGCCAAAGTGCCGTTTCCGCAGGTGGATCTGGAG
Organism: Candidatus Brevefilum sp.; assembly: GCA_019428905.1. Taxonomy (GTDB): domain Bacteria; phylum Chloroflexota; class Anaerolineae; order Anaerolineales; family Anaerolineaceae; genus Brevifilum. Next base: position 1,136 of record JAHYJN010000034.1, on the reverse strand, counting down.
CAGTATCTTGGAGGCAGAGAGTAACCCCATGCACCTGACGCCCGAAGAACACGCCCTATTAGCCGGTGACCGCGGCCCGGCCGCCCAAAAAGCCATGCAAATCCTGGCGACCCTGGGCCGCATCTACGGTGCGGAGCGCATGCTGCCGGTCAGCTCAGTGCAGATCGCCGGGGTCAGCTACGACAACCTGGGCGAGGCCGGCCTGGCCTGGCTGGCCGAGATGGCCGCAGGTGGCGGGCAGGCCCAGGTCTTCACCACCCTCAACCCGGCTGGCATGGACGTTGAGAATTACACCACCCTGGGCATCTCGGAGGATTTTGCCGTCAGCCAGCGCCGGGTGCTGGATGCCTTTGCCGCCATGGGCGTGGTCACCACCTGCTCGTGCACGCCCTACCTGTTCGGCAACCTGCCCCGCTTTGGCGAGCATATCGCCTGGTCTGAGAGCAGCGCCGTGTGCTATGCCAACGCCGTCCTCGGCGCCCGCACCAATCGCGAGGGCGGACCCTCCGCCCTGGCCGCCGCCCTGACCGGTCGCACCCCCGCCTACGGTTACCACCTTGACCCCCACCGCCAACCCACCCTGCACGTCCAGGTGGACGCCCGCCTGCAGGACACGCCCGATTTTGGCGCCCTGGGCAAAGCCATTGGCGACCGGTTGCAGTCGGGGAGCACCGGCAGGGTGCCGTACATCACCGGCGTCGAGCAAGCCAGCCTAGAGAACCTTAAATCCTTTTGCGCCAGCATCGCCACCTTTGGCGGCGTAGCGCTGTTTCACCTGCCCGGGGTCACCCCCGAAGCCGAACGCTATCCCCCACCTGCTGAGACCATCACCCTCACCGAGGCTGACCTCGACCACGCCCAAGCTGATTTGAACAACGCCAGCCCCGATGAGGTCGACTTCCTCAGCCTGGGCTGCCCCCACCTGACCCTGCGCGAGATCCAGCACATCGCCCAGGCGTTAGCCGGCAAGCGTGTGACCCGCGAATTCTGGATCACGACCTCGCGGCCGGTCAAGGGTATGGCGGACCGCATGGGTTATACCGCCATCATCGAGGCGGCAGGCGCCAAGTTCGCCACCGACACCTGCTGCGTGGTGGCGCCGATCAAAGGCCGCTTCACGGCGCTGGCGACCGATT
>JAHYJN010000125.1 GCA_019428905.1 Candidatus Brevefilum sp. | reverse complement strand
CTTTTTAAACAAGTAACGGCCAAACTCGATCGCGGTGGGCGCCACCCCCCCCACCAGGGTCACATTCTGACCCAGGCAGCTCTCGTAAGCCAGCTCAAAGCGCTTCTCCCAGGCTGACCAGGCTTTACTCCCACCCAGCGCGTCGATCGCCTCCTGCGTGGGCAGCGAGCGCACCGGCGTCTTGTGCGAGACAAAGCGGGTATAGATCCCCGAACTGTAACCGTATTCGAGCTCGCGCTCACCAGCCTTGACCGTGCCGACCACCGAGGGGAAATTCAGGTTGAGGTTCACGCCGGCGAACACCGCAGGCGAGCGCGTCTGGGCAGCATACATCATCACCGCCCGACCTGCAGATACGCGCATCTCGATATCGGTGGCCGTCATCGGGATGAACTTGGTCTCACCCTTGGTCGTGCCGCGGGTGATCGCCCACCCGAGGGCTGGCTCATTCAGCAGCAGCTCATCCTCCCCTGCCATCACCCGCTCGATCAGGGGCTGGTAATCCTCATATGACGAAACGGGGAACTTAGCCCGGTAATCGGCGATGGAGCCCACGGACTGGGCGCCAAACTTTTGCCCGTAAGCCGTTTGGGCATAGATCTTGAGCAGACCCTGCAGAACAGATTCCTGTGCCCCCGGGGGATTTTCCAGCGCAGCCTGCCAGGGCTGCAGCATCCGGCTGATCATTTGCATCGGGTCTTGGGGGGCGGGAGATGTCATAGCGCCTCCTGGTGAGTGGTGAATACTGACATGATTTTAACACCATCCCAACAAATTTTAGCTGAAAAATCCCATCCAATTTGGTTTCGAAAAATTGACCAAAGAACGCCCAGAATAAACAGGGCAATCGCAAAGTCACGTATTATCGCAGGATCAACGATCTTCACACTGTAACCCCCCTCATCCCTGGCTCTTCTCCCTGCGAATATAAGAAAAAAATCCCTCTCCCCGGCGGGGAGAGGTTAGGTGAGGGGGTCTATCACTCTTAATCATTGGCTGACTTTCATTGGTTATGTCTAATTCGGTCAATAACACCAGGATTGATTTAAAGTAAGGCATGTAAAAACCCTCATCCAAGAGAAGTCGTTCTGTTGACGCACGAAAAACGAGATTTCATACATATCTCTCACTTTGCGATTGCCCTGCCAGAATAACAAATATCCTACACCGGTGATGAAAGAATGCTATACTGATCAGCATAAGGATCGATTTCCAGATTGTAAAGATAATCAACCATTTTTCAAGGAGTAATGTGATGGACCCCGAAACCGTCTCAATTCTTTGCAGTCCTGATACTCACGAACCTCTGACTTATCGACAGGTCCAAACACCAGACGGCCATTTTACGCGATACCTGGAGGCTGTTGGTACCGGCCAGCAGTTCTTTTTTAAGAACGGGATCCCTGTCTTCTACGATGTTTCTCAATTAACAGAAAACAACCTGCGCTTTAATACCTTCTATCAAAAATCAGCCAGGTATTATGACCTCGGACTAAAGATTCTAGCCGGTCTTCTGGGGAAGGGTGAAACAAACTTTAGAAAACAATATCTGCAATTACTGGAATTCAAGAAAAACGACAGGGTGCTGGAAGTATCCGTGGGTACAGGCACGAATCTCTCCCTTACCCCCAAATTTGTACGGTGCTATGGGCTAGACCTGTCCTGGGAGATGCTTTCCCGCTGTCAAAAAAATCTCATTCGGTGGAATCGAAAAATTGAGTTGTTCTTTGGGAATGCAGAAGCACTACCCTTCATTGACCATGCCTTCGACATCGTCTTCCATGTAGGCGGTATAAATGCTTTCAATGATCGGGCTAAAGCGATCAATGAGATGATACGCGTTGCCCGCCCTGGGTCAAAGATCGTGATTGTAGACGAAACAGCAAAACTGTTGAAAAAATTGAGCTGGATCCGCCCGGTTCATACAATGATTGAACAGTGGGGAGACCGCTTTGAAGCCCCTGTGAACCTGGTACCGTCAAGGATGCAAGAACTGCGAGTTGACACACTGATCAATGGTTATTTTTACGTCCTGAGTTTTCGAAAACCGGACAAATAAACTGAATACGAGTAACTACGCTGTGTGTAAAGAGACAGGAGGCGCCTTCACAGTGCAACCATTAATCAAACAGATTGGCTGCGGATCTCCCGCATGCCCATTAACACCAGGAACCCCACCGATACTACAAAATACGCGCTGAACAAAGCCGCTTCGGCCAAATACCCCAGCACCGGCACAATCAAGAAGGCCAGCCCCACCTTGCCAACCATGGCAAAAAAGCTCACCCGCAGCGGAAGCTCCGCCCGGCCAAAGGCCAGCAGCAAAGACCGGTCCCAATAGAAGATGTTGGCCACGCCGTAGCCGATCAACAGCACCAACAGCACGGCATAGGCTGGGGCGTAAGCCTCTTTATAGATAAAAATCGTCCGCCCAAATAGAGACCAGGGGGAGAACAACAGCTGCCGTCCCATCAGCAGCAGTCCGGCCGCGACTGCCCCCGTCCAGACGCCCGAGATGGTCGTCACCCGCACTAAAAGCTGCTTCAACCGCGCCCACTCGCGTTTGGCCACATGCCGGGTAATCTCGGGGAAGGTGGTGCTGATAAAGGGTGTGATCGGCATCACCACCAGGTTGATCACAGCCAGCGCCACTTTAAAATAGCCCGCCACCGTGGTATCGAAGAAATAGCTGACCCACAATACCTCGCTATCACGCGCCAGGATTGTCACAGTGCCGCTGAAATTGGAATTGACCGCGAATTTGATCATCGCCTTGCGCTCAGGCAGGTTGCCGCGCATCGGGGTGCGCCACCAGCCCTTCCCCAAGGTCTGGGGCAGCCAGTACAGCGCCAGCAAAACCGGTCCGACCCCCAAAATAATCTTACCGACCAGGTAGACCAGCATCACAGCAAATACCCCGCCCTGGTTGAAAACCACGACCGCAAACAATCCAACGGTGATCAGACTCTGCCCGAAATTTAATAACGCGATTGACCGGAAACGCCCAGTGACCTGTAGTGCGCCGGTGGCGGTTTCCGTCACCACATTGGCCAGGATGGTAAACCCATAAATGATAAACAGGGGTTGGGTGGCCAGGTCCTTGGCAAAGGTTAACGCCCCCCAGCGGGATAGCGCCAGCAGGACCAGGTAAGCCACACACGAAGTCGAAAACTCCGTCAGCCCCGCCACCTTGAGGATGGCTGAGGCATTTTTGCCCTTATCCTCTGCCAGGTAACCGCCCATGTACCGCACCACAAAATCCCCCATCCGGAAGGACAGCAAACGGTTGATGTTGGTCACAAAACTGATCACCACCCCCAGCTCGCCAAAACTGGCCACGCCCAGCAGGTTGGCCGCTAGGATGCTCAGGACGGCGCTGGCCGCCTGGCTGCCAAACAAATAGGCGGAATTGCTGACGACCTTTTTTAGGATGACGTCTTTCCCCCAAGTTTCAAGTCCAGAGAAAAACCTTTTCACGGGGTTTCAACCTGGCTTGCCCAGGCGCGCTCGGCCATATACCAGTCCACCAGCTGTGTCACGCCCTCTTCCAGGTCAACCTGCGGCTGCCAACCCAGCAGCTCCCTGGCACGGCTCACATCTGCCTGGTTGGTATGCACGTCAGCCTTATGAAAAGGCTGGTAGCTGATCTGGGCGCGCTTACCGATGCGCGCTTCCAGCATGTGGATCAGGTGATTGATGGTGATCACTTCATGCCCTCCAAGGTTGATCACCTCGTATCCCAGGGGCTTGAGCGCCTGGATCGTGCCGCGGGCGATATCATCCAAATAGGTAAAGCCGCGCGATTGCTCCCCATCGCCGTTGACGATCACCGGCTTGCCTTCCGT
>JAHYJN010000124.1 GCA_019428905.1 Candidatus Brevefilum sp. | reverse complement strand
GACCAAAGTTTTGACCTGGTCCTCAGCCACGAGGTGCTGGAACACGTTGAAGATGACCGAGTGGTCATACAAGAAATCGTACGCAGCTTAAAGCCGGGCGGCCGGCTGGCCTTATTTTGCCCTAACCGCGGCTATCCCTTTGAAACCCATGGTTTCTACTGGCGCGGTAAGTATCATTTCGGCAACATCCCCCTGATCAATTACCTGCCGCGTTCCTGGCGTGACCGGCTCGCCCCCCATGTCAAAGTCTACACCCGCCGCAATCTTGAGCGTTTGTTTTCCAACTTGCCGGTCCGGTTTATCCAGCGTACCATCATTTTTGGCGCTTACGACAACATCATCGCCCGATTCCCGCGCATGGGGAAGGGCTTGCGCGCCGTGCTGCAGTGGCTGGAAAAAACGCCGTTGCGGGTGTTTGGCCTGTCGCATTTCTGGGTGGTTGAGAAAATCTAATCGATGAGATCCTATTCATCATACAATGGGCGAGGCGTGCCTCGCCCCTACTGAAAATCGTGTAATTACCCGAAAACTACAGGGCGATCGTAAAGTAAATTGTTGAAACGAAACCAAACATCCTAACCAATTGTTTATTAAAATATCGTATGAGGACCCACCCCAACCCTGAAGCAAAGCGAAACACCCGAAGCAAAGCGTAGGTGTGCACCCTATTCGAAGAGTGCTTCGCAAAAGGAAGGGGTTTAAAGTCCCTTCCTTTCAGGGAAGGGATTTAGGGATAGGTAGAGAAAATAATTTCATAATAGTCCTATTTCTTGTGTATGAAATTTCTTTGAAATCCAACAATTTTTCCCATTTGCTACCGAAAATAGAAGGATTTTGGCTAGATGTAATAATGCTTAGAAAATTTTTAGACTTTGCGATTGCCCTGCCCGAAAACTAAGTAAACTTTGATTAACAGAGAAACTTTGGTATCAGACTTTCTTATTTTAGTTGCCAACTTTTAACTTTCCGTAAAGCCAATTTTTGTGTTATCTTCATAAAATTAACGAAGATCGGTTGGTTTAAGGCTTCCCCCTAGCACCTAATGGTGTTCCGCTATGCTCCATGGGAAGGCTTTTTATGTAAGTGATTATATTCGTTTGGATTTTGAATTTTGGGACAGCCCCCTTTTTATATGCCTTCCTTATGGGAAAGGGTGGATTATCGCATATATTTTTTGCTTGGATTGGCTTTATTAACATTTCGCTTATAAACTTTTGATGATGATCATACAGTTTTCCCTTAAATTTAAAGTGTAATCAATCAATATTCATAACTATTCAGCGTGCGAGGAAATGGGGGTTGTGTGGCGGCGAAGCCGCCACACAACCCCCACCCTCCAGCAGCAGGGCTGCCTGGGTAGTTACCAATATTCATCAAAAGGAGGAACAAAGATGGCTAATTTAATTCGACGTGATCCCATTCGTGAAATGCTTTCATGGAACCGCGCCATGGAGCGCATGCTTGATAACCTGTATGACGACGGGGAACTCGGTTTTGGCGAACCGATCAACCTGCGCATGCCCTTGGATGTGGTTGAGAATGACGACGAGTTCATCGTCAAAGCCGATGTGGCCGGCATCAACCCTGACGATATCGAGATCACCTACACCGATAACAACCTGTCGATCAAGGGTGAAGTGATCGATGAACGTGAAGAGGGCGAAGAGGGCAGCCGCTATCACCTGCGCGAACGCCGCTACGGCACCTTCTCACGCACCATCTCCATGCCCGGCACCGTTGATACTGAAAACATCCAGGCTGAAACCGACAACGGCGTGCTGCAGATCCACCTTCCCAAAAAGGAAGAGGTCAAGCCTCGCCGCATCGAAATTAAAGGTGAAAGCAAGCAGAATGTGATCGAAGGCAAATCAAAAAATAAATAAAAGGGAACCTGAATAAGGACCAAGATGGCCAGTTGACCTGGCCGTCTTTTGGTTAATCAGGGGGCTCTACAGGTACCAGGCGGATCTCGTACAGCAGCGGCCAGTTTTTCCCGGTGATGAACAAGCGGTCGCCATCAATATCATAGGCGATGCCATTTAAGACATCGGTGGCTGGGGTGCGCAGTTCTTCCGGCAGGATGCCGCTCAGATCGATCCACCCCAACACCTCACCGCTGCCGGGGTCGATGCGCACGATATCGTCCGTCAGCCAGATATTGGCGTACACCTCGTCGTGGATGAACTCCAGTTCATTCAGGCGTTCGACCGGCTGACCCTGGTAGGTGACCTCCACCTGGCGGACGACGTGCAAACCATCAGGGTCTAGGAAATACAAAAAGTGGCTGCCGTCGCTCATGATCAGCCATTCCCCATCGTGGGTCAGGCCCCATCCCTCCGTTGGGTAGGTGAACTGCCTTGAGAGTGAAAAATCTTCCAGCTTGTAAATGAACCCCGTCCCCTCACGCCAGGTTATTTGCACGAGGGTATCTTCCCACAAGGTCAGGCCCTCACCAAAGTATTCCGGGGACAGGTCAACTTGCTGTAAAACCGTGCCGGTTTCCAGCTCAACCTTGCGCAGGGAGGATTGACCGTACAAGCCGGTGCTCTCATACAGATAACCACTGTGGTAAATCAACCCTTGGGTGAAGGCCCCCGGGTCATGTGGGTATGCATTGACCACCTCGTAGGTCATAAAAGGTGAAAGCGTTTCAGATGTGGCTGGCGCTGACCCCTGTGACCGCCGTCCCCACCGGGCAGCCGCTAGCAGGATGATCAGGACCAGAATCAACCCCCACATCCAGGTACGCTTGATGATTTTTTGTTTTCGATCAACTCGATTAAGTTCTTCTGTCATTTCACATCCTGATCTAGACCCCATGCTTTTGGAATCATTCCGGCCTACCCCCCGTAGTATACAACGAAAACAGGCACCCGACCCATGATAAACCAGCAACCGCCAAAATCGCATTATAATAACAGGGGCAATTGAATACTTATCAGCCCCAAAATACAATGTCGCTGCATTGTAAACAAATTCCAGGTCAGGTAACCTACTACCTACTACCTAGTACCTATTACCTACTACCTAGTACCTATTACCTATTACCTATTACCTACTACCTATGGTCCATGCCCCACTCACCATTCACCATTCACCATTCACCACTCACCATTCACCATTCACCATTCACCATTCACTATTCACCATTCACTATAAATTGAGGTCCCCATGCAATCTGTTATCGATCGTTTCATCCGCTATATCCACATCGACACCCAATCGGTTCATAAATCCGATTCCTATCCCAGCACAGCCAAGCAGCTTGACCTGGCGCGTCTGCTGGTAGAGGAACTCAAAGACCTCGGCCTGGAAGACGCCGCCATGGACGAGTACGGTTACGTCACCGCCACCCTCCCCGCCAACGTTGACAAACCCGGGTTGCCCGTGGTCGGCTTTTTGGCGCACATGGATACCAGCCCGGATCTCTCCGGCGCAAACGTCAATCCGCAGTTCCTCGAAGATTACGACGGCGGGATGGTGGTGTTGAATGCAGAAAAAGGCATTAGCATGTCGCCAGAAGAATTCCCGGACCTGAAGAAATACATCGGCAAAACCCTGATCACCACCGACGGTACCACCCTGCTGGGCGCCGATGACAAAGCCGGCGTGGCCGAGATCATGGCCGCAGTTGAGTACCTGCTTGAGCACCCTGAAATCAAGCACGGCACCCTCAAGATCGGTTTCACACCTGATGAAGAGGTCGGCAGCGGTGTTGACCACTTCGATGTCGAGGCCTTCGGCGCCGATTTCGCCTACACCGTCGACGGCGGCGAGGTCGGCGAGGTGCAGTACGAGAACTTTAACGCCGCCAGCGCCGAGCTAACCATCCACGGGCGCAACGTGCACCCGGGAAAATCCAAGCTGAAGATGCGCAACGCCCTGATCATTGGGATGGAACTCAACGAGCTTTTACCCGTGTTTGAACGCCCGGAATTCACCGAAAACTACGAGGGGTTCTACCACTTGTACCAGTTCGGCGGCACGGTTGAAGGTGCCAGCATGACCTATATTATCCGCGACCATGACCGGGAGAAATTCGAGGCCAAGAAAACGCTGCTGGGAAAAGCCGTGGACTACATCAATGCCAA
>JAHYJN010000123.1 GCA_019428905.1 Candidatus Brevefilum sp. | reverse complement strand
GAAGGCGTGGTCCAGCTCGTCCATCGTGCGGTGACCGAACAAGAGCTGTAGGAAAGTCAGTCCCGGGAAGCTGGCGGTGGCATTCTCGAGTTCTTCTGGCCCCAGTTTAATAACCTCATCCAGGTGGCCGCGGGTAAAAACCAGCTTGATGCCGTCCCGGTAGAAGTTCAGCTTAACCTCGCCGGTGTAAAAGTCGAAGGGCGTATCGGCCAGGCGCGCTTCCAGGGCGGGGATGATCTCCTGCAAAAAAGCCAGCAGATCCGGCACGCGCAGGTAATAGGCGTAAGGCTTATGGATTTGGGGTAGATGGGAAGTGAACACATCATAAGCTGGGTGGGCTTCACCCAGGAAAAAGCCAAAGCGATCCTGGGTTTGTTTTTGATCTTTGGCCAATTCTTCACCCTTTTTCCACAAGAAGCGGGCCACGCTGGGTGTGACCTCTGACCATGAGACACCAGGCGCCAGCTCGTACAGGGTGACGACCGAATTGTTCCCCCATTTGACGGGGGGGATGCCGATAAAACCAACCGCTGCGGCTTGCGGGTTTTCTATGATGTAAATCTTGCGCCGGTTGATATTGTATTTGCGTTTTTTATCCAGCTCGTACTGCCACAGTTTTTTGCTCCACACGGCATACACCAGGGAGCGCTGGCAGCCGCGGTTGTAGGTGGCCATCAGGAAGGGGATATCCCCCTTGACCGCCTTGCGGAAAGTGAAGGGTTCTTCATCCCCTTCTTTTAATTTGGGAAGGTGGCTGGCATAGCCTGTGCGCCCGCCATCCAGGTTGAGGGTCATTTCATAGCCGAATTGGCGGTAGTAATAGGGGATGCCGGTGATGGCCTGCACCAGTTCGCCGCGGGAAGCGCTCCATTGATGCAGGATCTCGAACTGCTCCCGCACCAGGCCGCGCCGCCGGTAGTCCTTTTTGGTCCCCACCAGTTCAGGGCGCCCAACCTTGAACGGGATGCCCTCATACGACCAGGTCTGGGAGATCAGGCAGCAGGAGGACACGATCTCGCCTGTGCGGGTATCCTCTACGATGGTGAGGTCGCCCACGTCGAAGGTCGGACCCTCGCCGCTGATCAGGTCCAGCGTCCATTCGATTAAACCCCTGGCGTCCCACTCGTCTTCGCCGTGGATCTCCTTATTGAATAGCGCCAGCGCTTCTGCATCTTTGGCTGTGGATTGGCGGATGATCAGACCTTCGCCCAGGTCGCGAATGATCGAGTCAGTCATTAGGTTTTACTCCTCAATTGCGTTATGGATGTAATTGTAATTGATTTTTCCGGGTTCCGCGGGCAGATTTTCCAAACCTTTTTTTGATGATCCAGGGTTGATGCGCCAATCAAAAAGCCTGGCATCTGTGGGTGCCAGGCTTAGGATGGATTATTTGAATACGGCCTTTACCCCAGCCCCTCCAGGGTTGTCACCATCTCGGCGATCACGTCGTAGCCGCCCTGCCAGAACTCGGCCCGGGTCACGTCGATGCCGGCCCTGGCCAGTAGTTCCACCGGGGCGACCGAGCCGCCGGCGGACAGGATGTCCATATAGCGCGGCTTGAAGGCCGCGCCCTCCGCCTGGTACTGCTTATAGAGCGACAGCACCAGCAGCTGGCCGAAGGCGTAGGCATACACGTAGAACGGCACGCCGTAGATGTGCGGGATCATGATCCACTCCCAGCGGAATTCATCGGCGATCTCGACCGCATCGCTGAATTCGCTCTTCAGGTTTTGCAGGTAGGCCTCCGCCAGCTCATCCACCTGGGCGCCCTTGGCGATCATCTCGTGGGCTTCCTTCTCGAACATGGCGAAGTAGTTCTGGCGCAGGATGGTGGCAAAGGCGTCGTCCATCTGGCGGAAGAGCAGGTCACGCCGCACGGCCTGGTCGCTTTCCTCGGCCAGCAGCTTGTCGATCAGCATCATCTCGCCGAAGGTGGAGGCGGTCTCCGCCAGGGGCAGGCAGGCGTGCTGGGTGAAGGCGCTGTGTTGGCGTGCCATCAGCGAGTGGATGCCGTGGCCCAGCTCGTGGGCCATCGTGGCCACATCGTCCGCCTTGCCCTGGTAGTTGAGCAGCACCCAGGGGGTCAGGTCGGGGCTGATGGTGGCGCAAAACGCGCCGCCCATCTTGCCCTTGCGCACCTGGCTGTCGATGTGTTGGGCGTCAAAGATTTCTTTGGCCATATCGGCAAAGCGCGGGTCAAACTCGTGGAAGGATTCCAAAACAATTTCGGCTGCCTGGTCGTACGGGTATTTCTTATCCGATTTTTCCACCGGAGCGTAGATGTCGTAGCGGCGCAGCTTGTCCATGCCGATGCGCTGGGCTTTCAAGCGGAAGAAGCGGTGGAAGTGCCCCGCGTTCTGCCGGGTGACCTCCAGCAGGGTCTCGACCACGTCATCGGGGATGTCGTTGACCAGGTTGCGCACCGAGATGGGCGACTTGAAGCCGCGCAGGTTGAGGTTCTCGTTGCGCCAGTCGCGCACCAGGGTCTGGTAGATCTGCCCCAGGATGGGGGCATCGGCCTGGTAGACCGCGTACATGGTCTGGTAGGCGCGCGCCCGCAGTTCGGGGTCGGGCTCCCGTACCAGGGCCGCGATCTCGCCGCGCGTCAGCTCTTTCATTTCGCCCTCGACCTCGATCTTGAAGGTGTAGCGGTTGGTGATCGAGTCGTAGAGCATGTTGAGCGCGTTGACGCCGGTCACATCCTTGATGTTGACGATCTTCTCCTCCGGCTCGCTCAGGGTGTAGTCCTTGAAGTTGCGCATCGCCACCAGCCAGTAATGGTAGTCGCCGGCAGCCTGCAGCAAGCGCTCAGCGTTGGCGTCATCGAGGGCTTTCCACCACAGGTTGAAGAACAGGGTCTGGTTGCTGATCTCGGCCTGGAACTGGTCTGCCCGGGCGACCTGGGCCTGGGCGGCCTGGTCCTGGGTGTCGGCGGCGAAGGCCAGCTGGGTAAACCCACCCAACCGGCTGATCAGGCGGTAGAAATGCTCAAACTCGGTGATGATGCTGATGAACAGGTCTTCGCTGATCTCGGGGACCAGCTGCTCGCGGTAAGCCTGGAAGCGTTCAGCGCCCTGGCGGATTTCATCGAAGGCGGCTTTGTACAGGGGGTCATCAAAGCCCTGGTACAGGTCTGCCAGGCTCCAGGGGGATTGTGAATAGGTGTTGGTCATCGTTGGGTGTCCTTTTCGGTCAATATCCCGGCCGGGCCGGGTGGGTGATCAGGTTGCAGCGTCTCGCAGGCGCTGGCGCAGGTTTTCGATCGGCTGGCGCACCCCGGTGGCGGGGTCATCGTAGTACCACAGCAGCCAGCCGTTGCCGGGGGCAGCCCGGATCAGCTTGGCGATTTGGTGGATCGAGCCGCGCTGACCGTTGTAGATAAGTTTACCATCGGCCGCGATTTTGGCGTTGATATCGCCCTGAGGCCCCAGGTACAGGGTCTGGCCTGGCGCCAACAGGCCGTTTTCGACCAGAACCCCGAAGGGGACCCGTTTCTCCCGGCGCGGGTTGGGCGAAGCGAAGATCAGCGGGTCAAAGGGCAGCTGGGCCACGGCCGCGATACGTTCACTTGCTAATTTGGCGTAACCTGGGTCGACCTCGACGCCGATGAAGTGCCGGCCCAGCTGGCGGGCGACCGCGCCGGTGGTCCCGGTGCCGAAGAAGGGGTCCAGCACCACGTCGCCGGGGTTCGAGCTGGCGAGGAGCACGCGGTACAGCAGGGCTGCCGGCTTTTGGGTTGGGTGGGCTTTGCCGCCTTGGGGGTCCTTCAGGCGCTCGGGGCCCTTGCACAGGGGGATCTCCCAGTCGCTGCGCATCTGCAGGTCGTCGTTCAGGCCCTTCATGGCGTGGTAGTTGAAGGTGTATTTGGCGCCTTTGGTTTTTTGCGCCCACAGCAGAGTCTCGTGGGCGTTGGTGAAGCGCATCCCCTGGAAGTTGGGCATGGGGTTGGTCTTGACCCAGGCGATGTCGTTCAGGATCCAGAAGCCCAGGTCCTGCAGGATGGCGCCGACGCGGTAGATGTTGTGGTACGAGCCGATCACCCACAATGCCCCGGTCGGTTTGAGGACGCGCCGGCAGGCGGAGAGCCACTCACGGGTGAAGGTGTCGTAATGGGCGAAAT
>JAHYJN010000122.1 GCA_019428905.1 Candidatus Brevefilum sp. | reverse complement strand
CACATTATGGGTACGGCTCCGCGCCTGTCTGTGGTGATGAACCCGGTGTGATCGAATTGCCTGTTCTGATCGATGCATATGCCCTGCTCACTGAGACCATCACCGACCGCCTGGTCCAGATGGGCGAAACGGATTTTGATCAGGAGATTGAATTTTGGCAGGGTCAATCCAGGCGTGGTTATATCGCTTTTTTCTACTTCTTCCACAACACCTACCATATCGGTCAGCTGGAACAACTGCGCAACCTGGCTGGGAGAACAGAGAAAGTGATTTAGTGGGAAAGAAAGTGAATGGTGCATGGTGATTAGGTGAATGGTTTTTCCGCTTTAAATTCCGCCTAGCATAACTGCGATTACACAATCTGTAATATATTTATAGGGAGAATTTTCCTCAGGTGTTCGTGATCAATGAATATTAATTCGGTAAAGACCAAATAAGTAATAAGTAGTAAAATTTATATCGGAATCAAGATTAGGAAAACCGTATAAGGATATTCGAACACAAAAAGCGAAACTCCCATTCACCATTCACTATTCACCATTCACCACACACATTTCCCAATCTTCCCATGGCAAAACGCAAACTCCGACGCCAATTAAGTTTACTGCAAGTGATCATGCTCGGTACCGCCGGGACCATCGCAGCAGAGATCTTCGTCCTCACCGGGCATGCCGCCGGCATTGCTGGGCCAGACGCTGTGCTGGCGATCATCATCGGCGGCGTGCTGTCCCTCAGCATCGCGCTTAACTACTGTGAGCTGGCCACCACCTACCCCGTCACCGGTGGGGCGATGACCTACGTCAAAGAAGGCTTTGGCAATAACCTGGTTATGTTCCTGGTCGGCTCGCTGGATGGGCTTTCAAGCACCTTCTATGCTGCCCTATCGGCAGTGGGTTTTGCGTATTCTTTAAAGGTCTTCTTCCCCTTTTTACCCATCATCCCTATAGCCCTCCTGGTGATCACTGCGGTTGGGATCATGCACGTGCGCGGCATTACCCAAGTCGGCAACTTGCAAATTGTATTGGGCGGTTTTCTGCTGGTGGTGTTTATCCTCTATATCGTCCTCGGGTTCACACGCCCGGGCGGCTTTACCTGGGAGACGTTCCAGTCAGGCCGGGTGCTGTTTGAAGACCGATCAATTTGGGCCAATCTGGGCCGCATGCTGACCACGGTCGCCCTGATCTACAATGCTTATGTTGGTTTTGAAGTGATCGCGGATGACGCAGAAGAGATCCGCGAACCCCATCGGGTCATCCCCAAAGGGATTTTGATCAGCCTGGGCGTGACCACACTGGTCTACACCCTGGTGTCCCTGGTGACGATTGGCGTCATCCCCTACGAAGCTTTGGCTGGCTCGGAAACCGCCCTGACGGATGCCGCCAGTGTATTTTGGCCTCGCATTGGTGTAACACTCATGGCAGCCGCAGGGATTGTGGCCACCCTGACCTCCGTCAATTCGGCCATGCTGTCTGCCACCCGTGAGGCGTTCACCCTCAGCCGCGACCAGGTATGGCCGCGGGGTCTCTCACGGCTGAGCCGCTGGCGCACACCTTACGCCGCCATCCTGATGGTGGCCGTCATCAGCGGGCTGGTCACCATCATTGGTTTAGTCGATTTCCTGAGCTTCATCTCCAGTGCCGGGTATATGTTTGTCCTGTTTTGGGCTTCGCTGGCCATGATCCAATTACGCAAGAAATACCCGGATATCGATCGGCCCTTCAAAGTGCCGTTTTATCCCCTGACGCCGATCCTGGCTGCCCTGAGCGGGGTCTTGATCATCGCCTTTGCCAATCCCCAGGCTTTGCTGTTCTTGGGGTTGGTAATCATCGTCTTGACAGGTGTTTTCTACATCTCCCGCTACTATCGGCGCAGAGCCGTGGTCCAGGGCCAGCTGGATGAAGCCGTCGGCGGTGGGCGGCTGCTGATCGCAGCGATCAATCCCAAAACGGCGGCCGGGTTGGTTGAACTGGCTGCGCGCCTGGCAGAGCACCAGGAGGATACCAGCATCACCTTGATGTCGGTCATCAAAGTCCCCAATACCAGTACAGAGTCGGAAATCAAAGCCATTATCGAAAAAAGCACCGCTGCCCGTAACAAGTTATTAGCCCTGACTGCCCCCATCGCCCAAAAACGCAATGTGGCCATCTCCGCTAAAATCAAAGCTGCCAACAATGTTGAATCAGCGATCTATAAAGAACTGCAGTCGCCCAATCCTGTGGGTTTGGTGATCCTGGGTTGGCCGACTCTCGATACAAAACTCAAGATCCCCCACAACATCATCAAAGAAGTGATGGTCAACGCCCGTCAGGACGTGGTCATCCTGCGCAACCGGGGATTTGAGTCCCTCAAGAAAATTCTGGTCCCCATTGCTGGCGGCCCCAACGCGCGCTTATGCCTACATTTAGCCAAGTCTTTGGTCTTTCAACCGGGCATCCACGTGACAGCCCTGCATCTTACCCCGGAAGGGCTGGACGAAGAGAAAACGGAAGACGCCCTGCTCTACACCCAGGAAATCGTTGAAGAGGTTTTAGGAACCGTCCCCGACTGGATGGATATCCAGGTTAGGCCGGCCCCTTCAGCCAGCGAGGGCATCCAGCAGGCAGTCAAGACTGGCAATTACGATCTGCTGATGATCGGCGCCGGCGGGGATGTATTCTCTTATCACACCATATTTGGGACGTTAAATGATATCCTGATTGAAACGGTCGACTGTTCCGTGCTGATTGTGCGCCATTATCAACCGGAGGCGGTGCTGTGGCTCAACAAACGCATTCATCAGCTCGAGACGTGAGAGAATCATTTCTAATCTTAAAAAATATTTGGGTTCAAAAAATGGTGTATAATTTCTATAAACCTTATTAATTCATCTCCGTTTAATATAAAGGACAAACCTACCTCAGTTGATTGATCTGCCTTTCTTGAAACTTATCATCCGCTAAAATAAGATCTCACACTCAGCCTTAATAATAATCAGTGTGTTCACATTCCATTTGTAACAACAACTTCTAAGTTATTTTTTTGGCTGAATCACACAAAGTCCGGAGATTTAATGATCAAAAACGGGATACTTCACATGATTAAATCGCACCATCTACTTAAGGGGAAATTGTAATGATAAAAACCAAATGGGGTTCAAGGTTGAAATTATTGACTGTGCTATTTGGCTGTTTTGTTTTGTTCAGTTTGGTTGGGGAAACCGACCAAGGAAAAACGGCTGCCCTCACCGACGGGGGTTGTTCGAGCATGGGCAACCCTGCTTATGCTTACTGCACACAAATTATGGGCTACGATTACCGAATAACCACAGATGCAAATGGCGGCCAGGACGGCGTGTGCATCATGCCAGATGGTGTTGAATGCCCGCAGTGGGATTTTTATGCCGGAAAATGCGGCCAGGAGCAGTCTTACTGTGTTCAACATGGCATGCAATTGGAGATAAGAAACGACGGTAAAGATCCTTACAGTCTTGAATATGGGGTATGTGTCGATCAGCAAGGCGACGATCTTGGCACTATTTGGACTCTTTCCGGTGTTTCCATGATCGCTGACGAATTAAATGATCTATTCATCGAGGACATGCAAGAATTCGAGGCTGATCCTGGAGCTTCACCTCAAAACAGGGCTGTTCCTACAAGCTTCGATTGGCGAAATTATGCCGGCGCCGATTGGATGACTCCGGTGAAAAACCAGTCTACATGTGGCAGCTGTTGGGCTTTTTCTGCTGTCGGCTTGGCCGAAGCACAACATAAAATTATGGCCAATGATCCAAACCTGAAGGTAAATCTTGCGGAACAGTATCTGGTTTCAACCTGCTTTACTGATCCATGGGGTGATGGCGACTGCAGTGGTGGCAGAGAGCCTTATGCCCTGCAATTCATCCATGAATCAGGTGTGCCGGATGAAGCCTGTTACCCCTATAAAGCTCAGAACAGTTCCTGCTCAGCCCTCTGCAGCGATTACGCCAGCCGTCTTGAGTTCCTCCCCAATGCATATTGGTCATTTGATTATAGCGAGCAGGATATAAAATTCATTCTTAGCAGTTATGGGCCTGTAACGCTTGCCATCGGAACCGATCCAGCTCAAGCAGGTTCCTATTGGGATGGCGACATTTTACGCTGCAGCCATGACATCCCCAGTGATGGGACAAGTTACATGGATCATGCTGTG
>JAHYJN010000121.1 GCA_019428905.1 Candidatus Brevefilum sp. | reverse complement strand
GGTATGGTCGTGGTCGCCTCGATCGGCAACAGCGGCGCCAGTGGTTTGTACTCCGCGGGTGCCCCTGGTCTGGGTGAGAAGGTGATCGGGGTGGCGTCGTTTGACAACACCGATGTGTATGTGCCTTATTTTGAAGTCAACGATGCCCCAATTGGTTACATAACGATGAGTTATTCGCCAGAACCGCCGATTGCAGGCACAGAAGAGATTGTTTTCATTGGGCAAGCCTGCAACACAGATGAATTATTGGCTGATCCCGATGGAAAAGTGGCACTGGCAGTTCGGGGTGTATGTGCTTTTTCTGAAAAAGCCCTGAATGCCATTAATGCAGGGGCAACAGCGGTTGTCATTCATAATAATGCTCCGGGGATCGTTTCTGGAACGCTTGGTGCACCTTTGGGTTATGATATCCCGGTTGTGGGTATTTCATTGGCTGATGGATTATTCATCCGTGAGCAAGAAGAACCGGTTTATATGACCTGGACAGATCAAATGGTTCTGGCCTACAACCCAACTGGCGGCTTGATCTCCTCCTTCAGCTCGTATGGTCTGTCCCCTGATCTTTCGTTCAAACCCGATATTGGTGCCCCTGGCGGAAGCATTTATTCTACCTACCCGCTTGAGGGTGGCGGCTATGCTGTTATGGGGGGCACATCGATGTCCTCACCGCATGTGGCCGGTGCCGTTGCTTTGCTGTTACAGGCCAACCCCAGGCTGAAGGCGGAAGAGGTGCGCGGCATACTTCAAAACACCGCACAACCTAAAGCTTGGGGGGGTAATCCGGGACTAGGTTTCCTGGATAATGTCCATCGCCAGGGTGCGGGTATGCTGCAGATCGATAAAGCCATCATGGCCACCACCACCATTACGCCTGCTAAGCTTGCGCTGGGTGAGTCTGAGGCTGGACCGGTTAAACAGAACATCAAATTGACCAACAGCAGCCGAGACCCCGTCACCTATGACCTGTCGTACATCAATGCCCTCTCAACGGGTGGTGTGAGAACACCCGGATTCTTCCTGGGTAACGCCATGGTTAACTTCAGCTCAGAAAGTGTGACGGTGCCAGGGCGCGGCGCGGCCAACATCAATGTAACGATTGATCCTGCTACAGGGCCAGAGTATGGCCAATACGGCGGTTACATCGTCTTCACCCCGCAAGGTGGCGGCCCGGTTTTGCGTGTGCCCTATGCCGGCTTCGTCGGCGATTACCAGGGCATCCAGGTACTGACACCGACTCCTTATGGTTTCCCTGCTTTAGGATGGTCACCGGATGATGTGAACTTTGGCTTTGCTGGCGAAGGTGATGTCTTTACCATGGAAGGTTATGACATCCCCTACCTGCTGGTCCATTTTGAACACCAATCGCAGCTGATGCGCGTGGAGATCGTGGATGCTGCTAAGGGCAAGCTGGTTCACCCGGTCTTCAATACCGCCTTTTACTATGATTACCTGCCGCGTAATTCGACTGCCACAGGTTTCTATGCCTTTGGCTGGGACGGCTACCGCATGCATAAAGACGGCTTCTGGGGCATTGCGAATACCAACCTGGCCGGTGCAGTACCGGATGGCGAATATATGTTGGTGCTGCATGTGCTTAAGGCCAACGGTCAGGCCAATAACCCAGCCCACTGGGAGACCTGGACCTCACCGATGTTCGTGATCGACCGACCGTAACAGAAGGTCGTTCTCGATCTCAAATAGCTTCTGAATGATTGACAGGTTTTGAGATGATTAAATCTTAGAATCAGAGATCACATTCGAAGCTTAACCAATAAAATAAAAAGGCTGCTCGCAAGGGCAGCCTTTTGAGTGTTTTGTAGGGTGGGTTGGCATTGTGAAGAATGTTTGGTGTTTCTTGTTTGATGCAGATGGTGTTTGAAAACAAAACAATGATTCGCCAACTCACCCTACAATCCGCCCGTAGGTTCAGATGGAGCCTCTTTTTCTGCCCATGTAGAGCACATCATCCAAGTTGGATTTCTGAGGGATGATGAAAGGATTAATCTGTTAATATGCGGCCTTCTCAGGAATTAAATAATGAAAAAATCAAATAAATATTATTAAATAGTAGGGGCGAAGCATGCTTCGCCCCTTTGGGATTACCAACACCCTCCGCTAGGAAAATAGCAAAACAAATTTGTGATAAGAAACTTTATTTCAAAACCTTTTGGTAGATGGCTATTCTCATGTGGACCCAACCCTGAAGCAAAGCGTAACCCCTGAAGCTTAGCAGAAGTGGGCATCCCTACTCCAAGCGTGCTTCTCAAAAGAGAGAGGCTTGAAAATCCCTTCCCTCCAGGGAAGGGATTTAGGGATAGGTAAAGAATTAAAATGAAAGATCATCCAATTAATCAGTGATGAATATTCTTATTTACTGCGAAATTTTTCCAACTCGTTTACGGGAATAGTTGGGGTGGTGATGTTAGCTGTAGAGCTGAAAAATTTTCGTCTCGCGATTGCTCTGGACCCTCCGCCAGGGCAATCGCAAAGTGGGAGAGATGTCGGTAATATCGGATTTCGTGAGTTAACAGACCCCATCCCCAGCCCTTTCCCTCGGGGAGGGGAAGGGTGCCCGGAGGGCGGGAAGGGGTGTTTATAGAGTGAAGATCGACGATTCTGCAAAAAAAATATGACCTCGCGATTGCCCTGGACCCTCCGCTTATTTAATTGACAGACTTTACCAGACCCTCTATAATTAGGGGGATGCCAAGCTCAATATCGATTTCCTGTTTGAGCTTGCCTTTAGCCGATACGCGGGTTTTTAATTCACAAACTATGCCAGGTTTGCCGGTAATATTTTTATGTTGAAAACTAAATTTTGAGGAATGAATATGAATCAACGATCCCGGTTTGGACTCTTCCTGTTGCTGGTCTTGTTAGGTGTGCTGTTCATGGGTGTGCTGCCCTCCAATGCTAATACCTTGCCAGCATCCTCTCCCTCCGTGAGGACCGCTGTCGCAGGTGTGGTTTATGACGGCGGTGTAGAGGGAGGTGAGTCCCACGGCTACCCTTTGTATGCCAGCCTGACCTTCACCGCGCCGGGTTTTACCTATACGACCTACACTAACCCGTTTACCGGCGCTTACCAAGTTGAGTTAGACGCCAGTAAGACATATGATGTATCCATATCTGCTGTTCCCAGCGGGTACACGATCACATCCACGCAGCTGGTTGTCCAGGGGGGCGGCGAGCAAATGCAGGATTATCCTCTTTATGTTGATCAAATTGCGTGTCAGGCCCCTGGCTATTCCGGTGGTGCTTTTTTTGAAGACTTTGAATCTTTGGTGTTGCCAGTCGGTTGGGTTAATTATGATCATACTGGGACTGGGACTGGGGTGGTGTGGGAGTTTTATTCGGATCCACCATTTCAAAATTTAACACCAGGTGAAGGTGGGTTTGCGATATTCGATAGCTTTAAATATCAGGGAAATTCCGTTTACCAGGATGCTGGTTTGCGGACACCTGCGCTGGATTTTTCAGCCGCTTCTACTGTGACCTTGGCGTTTGATACGGACTTTCTCTCATGGTATGCAACTGCTGCCGTTCTGGTCAGTGGGGATAATGGCGCAAATTGGAAGACAGTGAAGAGTTGGACAAACGATGTGAGAAATTCCCCCATTTCTCTCGATATTTCCAGCCGGGCCGCGGGTCAATCACAGGTGATGGTAGAGTTTCGTTACACGGGTGACCCGGCTAACCCGTTTGGGGACTGGTGGCAGGTTGATAATGTCAACATCCAGGCCGGGGACTGCAGCCTGGTCCCCGGCGGCGTGGTCGCCGGCTATGTGCTTGACGAAAACACCGGTGATCCCTTAATCGGGGCCGATGTGGTCAGCCCAGACATTGCCGTTCAGAGCTTTGCCTTGGGGGATGACCCACTCAACGCCGGCCTGTACTGGGCCTTCCAGCCAGCAGCAATTGACCCAACGACCGTGACCTTTACAGCAAGTTTGGAAAATTACGCCTCGGATAGTCATTCGGTCCCTGTCAGGCCAAACCTCGTCACACGCCAGGACTTCCTGCTGGGAACGGGCTATTTAACCTTTAACCCGAGCAGTTTTACCTTCACCATGCAGGTTGGCG
This sequence comes from Candidatus Brevefilum sp., assembly GCA_019428905.1. Classification (GTDB taxonomy): domain Bacteria; phylum Chloroflexota; class Anaerolineae; order Anaerolineales; family Anaerolineaceae; genus Brevifilum. The sequence goes on along the minus strand of JAHYJN010000121.1, from coordinate 144 downwards.
AAGCGCCCGTTGCCGACATGTTGACCATCACCAACACCGGTGCTTTGCCGGTCAATTTCGATCTCAAAACCATCAACAAGCCCTTCCCCCAAGTCCCTGCCTTTGCCATTGCCTACCCAAGTGAAAACCTAGTCTACATGCCGG
>JAHYJN010000120.1 GCA_019428905.1 Candidatus Brevefilum sp. | reverse complement strand
GGCATATAAACGCAAAAACCCGCGCAGGTGGACCCTTGAGGGGAGGAATTCTTCGTCACCGATTTCAATGGCTTTTAGATACGCCAACGAAATGTGGGTTTTTTGAGAAATCGTCTCCAGCGAGATCCCCTGGGATTCACGGATTTGTTTGAGTTGAGCGCCGATTGATGCTGCCATACGAGTATTATATTCTAAATAGAAACCGGCCTGTAGCGATAATCAATCACAGGCCGGTTTGTTGATGACTTAGATCTGTGGGTTAGGCTTCGGGCTGAGCGTCTTCTTCAGCAGATTCTTCAAGCGATTCTTGGATTTTTTCGACCACTTCAATTGTTTCGGGTTCTTTAACCTCGGGTGCAGCATTTTCATCTGCTGCTTCCACTTCGTGCACGGGGGGTTCACCTTCACGGTGGACAATCACGGTAACCTCGGGAACGAGATCCATGGTCAAGTGGATTGGTACTTTGAAGGTGCCCAATTGTCGGATTGGTTCGGTCTCCACCTGGCGTCTTTCAAGCTCGATCTCATAGTTTGCCTGGATGGTTTTAATGATTTCTTCGCTGCTGACGGAGCCATATAAACGTCCGGTCTCCCCAGCTTTAACCGGGAAGGTGAGGGTCTTACCGTTGAGGACTTCAGCGATGTCGCCTAATTCTTCATTGAGGGCAGCACGAAGTTCGGTCGCCTTGACCCTGATCCGGTCCGCTTGTTGTGATGCACCCGGGGAGGCTGGGAGCGCCAGACCTTGGGGAATCAGGTAGTTGCGGCCATATCCTGCAGCGACTTTTTTGATCTCGCCTGCACGGCCTAATTTATACACATCTTTGATCAATAATACTTTCATTTTTTGCAAGCCCTTTCGTTCTAAGTAGAGGAGTCTTGTTCGAAGGGTACAACGAACAAGCTCAAAGATTCTACCCGAATAAGGGGTTATCGGCAACCAGCAAATCGTGACGTTTTTAATAGATCGCTTTTTGCTTCGTTGCTGAAGTAAAAAGCGATCACAATTATTAAAAGATGACCCACTGGGGTATGTGTGCTTGAAGATGGTCGATATGATTTCGAGTATACTATTGAAAAGTCACATTTATCAGGCATGAGGTGTGTATGTCTTTGGAACAAGAAAAAGAACGTTGGGAAAAGCAAGTGTATGATCCCCTGGTCAAGCGCTTCCCGGAGCGGAAAGAAACCTTTAAAACATCCTCGTGGATTGAAATTCCACCCGTGATGGTGCCGCCGGTTGAGATGGATTACCTTGGGGAACTGGGTTTCCCCGGTGAGTATCCCTTTACACGCGGGGTCCAGCCCTCCATGTACAGGGGGCGGTTTTGGACGATGCGCCAATATGCAGGTTATGCCACCGCTGAGGCATCCAACGAACGTTATCGCTACCTGCTACAGCAGGGGCAAACTGGGCTGTCAGTCGCTTTTGACCTGCCAACCCAAATCGGATATGATGCGGATGACCCCATGGCACTGGGTGAGGTGGGCAAGGTCGGCGTGTCGATTTCGTCTGTGCATGATATGGAAACGTTGTTCAAAGATATTCCATTGGATAAGGTTTCGACCAGTATGACGATCAATGCGCCGGCATCGATCTTGCTGGCGTTTTATATTGCCGTAGCAAAAAAGCAAGGTGTTCCCCTCAACAAGCTGCGCGGGACAATCCAAAATGACATCCTCAAGGAATATGTGGCACGAGGGACGTATATCTTCCCGCCTGAGCCATCGATGCGATTGATCACAGATGTGTTTCAATTCTGCAAAGATCAAATCCCATCCTGGAATACGATCAGTATTTCTGGCTATCATATCCGCGAAGCCGGGTCAACAGCTGCACAGGAGGTCGCCTTCACCTTGGCTAACGCTATCGCCTACATCCAGGCCGCAATTGATGCAGGATTAGAAGTGGATGAATTTGCCAGCCAAATCTCGTTTTTCTTTAATGCGCATAACCATTTCCTGGAAGAGATAGCCAAATTCCGGGCTGCCCGGCGTATGTATGCCCGGATTATGAAGGAGCGTTTTGGCGCTCGGGATGACAAATCCTATCGGCTGCGTTTTCACACCCAAACAGCAGGATCAACGCTGACCGCCCAGCAGCCAGAGAACAATGTGGTCAGGGTCACGCTCCAGGCTCTTGCGGCTGTCTTGGGTGGCACACAATCCCTGCACACCAACAGTATGGACGAAGCCCTGTGGCTGCCGACGGAAAAAGCAGTGCGGATTGCACTGCGTACCCAGCAAATTGTCGCCTATGAGTCCGGTGCTGCTGACAGTGTGGATCCATTGGGGGGATCCTATTTGATCGAATCATTGACCGATCAAATTGAAGCAATTGCCCGGAATTACATTGAGCGGATTGATGCCATGGGCGGCGCCTTACAAGCGATCAATAACGGGTTTATGCAAAGTGAGATCCTGGAAGCTGCTTACCAAGCGCAACGGGCGATTGAAAAAGGCGAAGAAGTCGTTGTGGGTGTCAATAAATTCAGAATTGAAGAGACGATAGATCTTGAATCCCTGGCGGTTGACCCACGGGTTGAGGAGGATCAGAAACGGAAATTAGCTGAAATGCGCGCCGCCCGTGATCCTAAGCTGGTCAGCATGCGTTTGAGCGAGCTTGAAAATGCTGCCAGGAATGACGCAGCATTAATGCCGGTTTTCGTCCAATGTGCAGAAAATGAGGTCACCCTGGGTGAAATTTGCGGCGTTTTGCGGGATGTGTGGGGGCAATACCAGCCGCCAACCTTTATTTAATTTGGAGAGAATTTTCATGTCAAGAATAAAGAAGATCAACCATATCGCAATTGTCGTTGAAAATATCGAAGACGCGCTGGGTTTCTGGCGCGATCAACTGGGTTTGGAATTGGATCATGTGGAGGAAGTGCCTTCCCAGGCATCAAAGGTAGCTTTTTTACCTGTTGGTGAGGGAGAAGTTGAACTGGTCGAGCCGACAGATATGGCGAGCGGGATGGGTAAATACCTTGAAAAACGGGGTGAGGGCATGCACCACCTGTGCATACAGGTAGAGGATATTGAAGATATGCTTAAGTTTTTAAAAGAGAAGGGTGTGCGGCTAATCGATGAAGAACCGCATGACCTGCCGGGGCGGCGGATGGCCTTTATCCATCCCAAGGCAGCCAATGGCGTCCTGGTTGAATTGTATGAAATCGTTGAATAAAACTTATAAAAGAGAAATTCGAAAGGTTTACATGGCTAAGAATACAATGCGCTGGTCGAAACCACCTGAAATGATGCTTGATTCGGGTGTGAATTATCAAGCCGTTTTACAAACGGATAAAGGCGAGATTAAGATCGATTTATTTGCTGACAAAGTGCCAAACACGGTGAACAATTTTGTGTTCCTGGCACAGGCTGGTTTTTATGATGGGGTGATTTTTCATCGGGTGATCAATGACTTCATGGCCCAAACGGGCGACCCGACCGGTACAGGCAGGGGTGGTCCTGGCTATGCTTTTGGGGATGAGTTCCACAAAGACCTCAAACATGACAAACCCGGGATTTTGTCGATGGCCAATGCTGGCCCGAATACGAATGGTTCCCAATTTTTCATCACCCATATTCCCACCCCCTGGCTGGATGGCAAGCACAGCGTGTTTGGTGAAGTCATCGAGGGAATGGATGTCCTGTTTTCAATCCCAGCACGGGACCCAGTCAGACCGGAGTACCCGGGCGTTAAGATCCAATCGATCGAGATCGTCACCGGATAATAAGACAACTCGGTCACAGAAAATATCAAAGGATACAGAGACAATTATTCCTAGTTGCAGTGATCTGTATCCTTTTTGGTTTATCAACGGGGTGTTTAAGTCTCACCATTATTTCAGGATCAAAGTCCTCTGGGGGGGTGCGAGGAACTGTGCACCGTCTTCAGTGACGAGGATGTCCTCTTCAATGCCGACATAGCCGTAACCAGGCACCATTAAACCCGGTTCAATGGTGTAAACCTGGTTGACTTCAATCGGCTGGAAAGGCGTCTTGCCATAGCGTGCCCAGGCGGGACCCAGCAGACCCCCGCCATCGTGTGCCAAGCGTCCCAGTTGGTGACCGGTAGCGTACTTGTATTCCGGGTAACCCGCATCCGTCACCACAGAGCGGGCGGCTTGATCAACTTCGATGCCCTGGACCCCGGGGCGGATTTTAGCAAAGGCAGCCTGGGTGGCTTTAACGACGGTTTCAAAGCCTTTAATTACCGGTTCTGGAGGGGCATTTTCGCCGGGTTTGAGAAAATAAACCATGCGCTGGATATCGGCGCAATACGCCTCTTGTTTGACACCAAAATCA
>JAHYJN010000119.1 GCA_019428905.1 Candidatus Brevefilum sp. | reverse complement strand
AAGGGGTTAAAGGGGCATACAGTGATGCCCCCCTGCGGCCGCAATTGGATCTCGGCGCCCTAAAGGACGGAGGACCCCATCCAGACCTGGCGCCTTTTATCCGTCAGCTGGGGCAAATCCGCCAGCACTCGCCGGCCTTGCGTCATGGGGATTTTACGCTCATGCATGTCAACCATCAGCAGCTGGTCTTCAGGCGGCAAACAGGGGAGGAGACGGTACTTGTGGCGCTCAACAGCGCTGACCATCCCGTCACCCTTGAACTCAATTTGCCAGAATCTGGGGCTGCTTTTGTCGATGTGCTTGAACCAGGGGCAACTTTTGCCGTTGATGGGGGCAAATTGCAGTTGAATCTGCCACCATCCTGGGGGCGGATATTGGCAATACGTGCTTACCTGGCGAAGGCTACATAATACAGCTCGCTATGCCCCCTGATTAGGGATGTTAAGACCCAATGGATTTAGGTCAATTCTACCAATGGAGGAATTTAACCCTGTGGGACTGCATGCTGGCTGGAAAACTGCCGCCTTTTTCGGTCACCTGCGCGCCGGTATGGCCGTTGGTGTAGCGGTAAATGGGTTTCAGGGTGAGGGCATATTCCTGCTCTGAAACCCACAAGGCCAGCTGGCGCAGTTCCCGCAGGGCTTGCTCAGCAGCCAGGCCTTCTTCGACGCCAAAGCGGTAGGTGAAAAAGCCCGGGTTGATCTTTAGATAGGCCAGGATTTCATCCCAGGCGGCAATGACCGGTTTCAGATCGCGGCGCTGTTCCACGCTTTTAATCGGCTGAATGGGCAACTGCAGATTGCGGACCAGGGCGTCGATCATGATTGGATTGTACAGAAAGCGGGCATAAGCTGAGCCATGTTTGATCTGCAAGTCTTCGGGCGGTTCAGACCCTGGCTCCAGCTCGTCTGGATGGATTTTTACTTTCAGGAAGAATTGTTCATCCATTTTTTTCTGCGCTGTGCGCAACTCTTCTTCCGGCACCAATGCTTTGATCTTCTCCAATATCTCCTGGGCGGATTGCTCCAGGATAGTTTTCAGGGGCGCATCGCGCTGATCAACGGTCACCGGCGGCATCATCTCACCAATGTTCATCACTAATTTCGGTCGCTGGAGCTTCATCGCCTTTTGCAAGCCTTCCCGGATGCCGCCAAAACCCATGGGGATGATGGGCGCCTGGGCACGGTAGCTGAGCCAAGCCGCACCAATTTGGGCTTGCATGGCACCTGCGTTCCAGATGCCGCCTTCCGGGAAGATGCCCAGGATACCGTCCTGTTCAAGAACGCCGACAGCGGTGTTGAGCGCTTGTCGGTCCAGATTCCCCCGGTTGACGGGGATCAGGTCGTAGGCCTTAACGATAAAAGCATACTTGGGGTCGAAGGGAATATCGCCGTTACCCAAAAACTCGACCATGCCCGGGCTGTAAACAGCCATCATGACCGCTTCGAGCACCGCGGCGTGGTTGCCGGCCAGGATCACCGGGCCTTTTTGGGGCAGATTTTCACGCCCATTGATTTCAACGTTGGCGAGCAGGGCCAACAAGCCCTTGCCCAGGGTGGTCATGGCAGTGCGGATTAATCTTCGCCTGGGGTATTTGACGCGTTTTACAGGATTAGTGTTTATCACCATTTGCTAACTGTTGAGTCTCAAATGAATGTTAATATCTTCATATCAAGGAAAAAAGGAGAAAAACTGATATGTATGATAAAGAGACTCTGGAAAAGAAACGACATCAAGTACGAGAATTATACAAGAAAAAGACCTTTAATAAAAAAGAAATTGCAAAAAGATTAGGTGTTTCTTGGAACTTTGTTCACAAATGGACGGAGGACCTTGTCAGTGAAATTAGTGATCAAAGAGGTTGGCCTTTGGGAAAAAAGAGATCGCATACAGACCAAGAAGAGCTGCGACTAATCATAATTAGAAAAGAGCTTGAAAAAAGCAGTTTCTTCTATGGTGCTGGTAAAATGATTGATGAGTACCAAAAGAGATTTCCTGGCGATTCGCAAATGAATAAAAGTTTTGTCAATCGAGTCGTTTCAAAAAATTTTCCCATGAGTAAAAGAAGTACACTGAAAGCGGTAAAAGAACAAAAGTATCCCATTAGAATGTTGTCATCTCTGGGAGATATTCAAGAGGAAGCCGATTTTCTAGGACAGAAATATATTCATGGTCGTACTGCCCCAATACATTTTTTTACTCGTGTTTACAAAAATCCATTCACGCTCAGGCTGATAAAAAGGGTGCCAGACCAGGGTTCTGAGACCATTTTGGACACTTTTACCCAGGATTGGAAGGTTTATCCTCTTCCTGACATCCTTAGCATTGATAATGGCTTTGGTTTCACTGCTGCAGGAAGAGGCAAACGATATATTTCAGGCTTTATTCAGTGCATGCTTCAGCTGGGTGTCACACCTCTTTTTATTGCGCCTAAGAAACCGTGGATGAATGGATCAGTAGAGGGAACACATAGTGTTTTTGCACGAAAGGTCTGGAATAAGTTCGAGTTCAAGAACCTGGAAGAAATTGACGAAACAGTGGCAAGATTTCAGGAAGCCTACCGCCAATATACTAAAACACCGAAAGTTCTTCCAGGCAGAACCCTTGACGAGAACTTCAACTGGCAAGATATGTTTTGCACACCATTTCAGCCTCAAGATGGAATGTGTATTTATCTGATTCGTTTAGTGCAGGAGTATCAACAAGATCAATCAGAGATCCCAGCCTTTCGGTTGTTTAAAGACCTGGTTGAGATGGATAAACAATTCATAAATACCTATGTTTTGGTAAAGTTGGATGTTTATCGAGAGCAATTATTTATATATGTCGAACCTGATCAGGATGGCCAAGAACTCGTTATGGAGAAACATTTGCCCCTTTACTTTGCCAAAATGAGGTATTAAAGTTCATTTGAGACTTGACACCTAATACCTGATACCAAGCACCAAATACCTGATGCCCAATACCTGTCACCAAACGTACATGATTCATCCCTCTTTTACCACTCACCCTTTACTCCACACCGTCCAGCGAGGTCCCCATGCAATCCGTAATTGACCGTTTCATCCGTTACATTAAAATTGACACCCAATCAGCCCGAAAATCCGAGACCTACCCCAGCACCGGCAAACAGCTCGACCTGGCGCGTCTGCTGGTCGAGGAGCTGCAAGCGCTCGGCCTGGGGGACGCCGCCGTGGACCAGTACGGCTATGTTACGGCGACGCTGCCCGCCAACATCGAGAAAGAAGGCGTCCCCGTGGTCGGCTTTTTGGCCCATATGGACACCAGCCCTGACCTTTCTGGCAAGGACGTCACCCCCCAATTCATCGAGGACTATGATGGCGGCGAGGTGACTTTAAACGCCGATAAAGGTATTTTCATGTCCCCGGAGGAATTCCCGGATCTTAAGAAATACGTTGGCAAAACCCTGATCACCACCGACGGTACCACGCTGCTGGGTGCGGATGACAAAGCCGGTGTGGCTGAGATCATGGCTGCAGTGGAATACCTGCTGGCACACCCTGAAATCCCGCACGGGACGATCAAGATCGGGTTTACACCGGATGAGGAGGTCGGCGCAGGCGTGGACCACTTTGACGTATCGGCTTTCGGCGCTGATTTTGCCTACACCGTGGATGGCGGTGAGGTCGGCGAGGTGCAGTACGAGAATTTCAACGCGGCCAGCGCTGAGCTGACCATCCACGGCCGCAATGTGCACCCGGGCAAAGCCAAGCTGAAGATGCGCAACGCCCTGCTGATCGGCATGGAGCTGAACGAGCTGCTGCCGGTGTTTGAACGCCCGGAGTTTACCGAAAATTACGAGGGCTTTTACCACCTGTATCAGTTTGGCGGGACGGTTGAAGAAGCCAGCATGACCTACATCATCAGGGATCATGATCGGGCTGTGTTTGAGGGAAAAAAAGCCCTGCTGGGCAAAGCCGTGGATTACATCAACGCCAAGTACGGCGCTGACATCCTTGACCTGGAGATTGAGGATCAATATTACAACATGCGCGAGCAGGTTGAGCCCCATCCGCAGATCATGGAAACGGCTATCGCAGCCCTGCATGCGGTGGGCGTGACCCCCATAATTGTCCCGGTGCGCGGCGGGACGGATGGCAGCCGGCTTTCTTATATGGGCCTGCCCACGCCCAACATCTTCACCGGCGGGCATTACGGGCACGGAAAATACGAGTTCATTCCCACCTTTGCGATGGAAAAAGCCGTCGAGGTGCTGGTGAAGATCGCCGAATTGGTGGCAGAGGGGTAAATGGCCTGTTAAATGAGGCGCTGACCAGCCTCCTCACCCGGCGGGACTTT
>JAHYJN010000033.1 GCA_019428905.1 Candidatus Brevefilum sp. | reverse complement strand
TGATAAAGAGAAAGGTCCATAATGTGACCCCATTTGCTGCCAAGCCCCCCCAACCCGAAGCAGCAGGTGTATACGGCAGCCCCATTAGGCCAAGTATGCCAAAAAAGAGCAGGAAATTGATCCGTTGAACACGAGGATGATACAGGAACAGTAAGCTGCCGGGCAAAATCAAAGCTATTCCCCAGGCAATGCTGGCTTGTGGCACGCCGTTGAGCACACATGCTGTGGCAAAACTAGCCCAGGCGACAATCCAGTAAGGCCGTCCTTCAATTTCATCGGATGCCGTGAGCCAACTGGCAGCAGCATATAGCGCGGCCAGCGCTAACAACCCCATGAACAGGGGCAGCCAGCGGCTAAGATTTGGCGTCAGGAGGTCAACCGGCAAGCGCGCCAGCAAGCTGAGGCTGGCAGCAACCGGCATCATACGGATGAGATTACCAGCTCCTCGCCGTAATACGGGTTCCCTCAGAAAGGGCAGGTTGAGCGGAAAGACGCCCAAGCGCAGCCCTGCCGCGAGTAAAAAGATAAACCCGGCATTTTGTGGAATTTGGGTTAAGTCGAAATCCCCAATACCAGCCCAACCCTGCACCGTTCCCCAAAAAAGTAACAGGACCGAAGCTGTACGGACACCATAAGATATAACAATCCGGAAATTGAACTGGGTCGTGTCTTGCAATCGCAGCAAGTGATAAACCTCTAACAGATCGAGCATCACCCAGGCGACCATCATTGTCAGGCTGGTGCCAGATAGGATGGCTAACAAACCATATGCCGCAATGATCAAACAGGCAGACCAGGCGCGCGGCGTACTATCATAACGGGTGCGGGCGGCATCAGTGAGGATCACGGCCAATGTGATCGTGATCAACGCCAAAGCATAAGGCCATGAATCATAATCCAACAACAGCGAAAAACGACCGAACAAGTCACCGTTCGGCCCATCCCAGGCTAATAACACCAACTGGGTCGGTAAACGCAACCTCAAATAAAAGATGATCACCCAGGCGACGATCGCTGTGCCGGAAGCGATCAACCAGCTTGTGCCAAACTTGGGACGGGTCAGGTCCAGGATAAAGATGGCTAAAGAGGCAAGCAACAGAAGCCCAACTGGCAAAAGAATCAACATGGTCAGTTGTGAATTAGGATCATCGCAATATTTCACCTTCTTGGCGGTGAACATAGCGCCCTGATCCGGGTTTGCCGTACCAGCTCTCGCCGTCAACAATCTTTTGCCCGCGCAAGAAAACCATCACTGGGAAGCCTTTAAGCTGCCAGCCCTCGTAGAGATTATAATCCGTACGGTGATGGGCGAGGTTCACGCCGTAGGTAACCGCTTTATTCGGGTCCCACAGGGCAATATCAGCATCGGCACCGGGCACCAAGGCGCCTTTCTTCGGGTACAGTCCAAAGATCCGGGCAGGGTTGGTGCAGTGCATGGCGACGAACTGGTTTGGTGTGATCCGGCCAGTTCCAACCCCTTCAGTCCACAGGATGGGCATGCGGTCACCCAGCCCGGGCAGCCCATTGGGGATTTTGGTGAAATCCCCAATCCCCAATTCCTTGCCCGGGATGGCTACCGGTTGTCCCTCATACATAATGGGAGTCGTCCCGTCGTAAAAGAACGGGCAATGATCGGTCGCCATAACCTGGATCGACGCCTTTTCAACCCCCTCCCACAGCCTAACATTATCGGCAGCTTTCCGCATCGGCGGCGAACAGATCCACTTGGCGCCGTCCTCACGGCGCAGGTCATCTTCGGTGAAGAACAGGTATTGCGGGCAGGTTTCACCCATCATATTTAAACCGTGCGCTTGGGCATATTCAAGCTGGTCGACCTCGCCGGCTGTGTTCATGTGCACCAGGTACAGGGGCGCGTCACCCGCCTGGGCTGCCAGGGCTGCTGCACGCAGGGCCGCTTCGACCGTGCCCCAGGCAGGGCGAGTCTTAGCATGGAAAAAAGGATCAGTATTCCCCGCTGCCAGGGCTTCATCCACCAAAATGTCGATGATATCGCCATTTTCAGCATGCACCAGGGTCAGGATGCCGGCGGCATGAGCCACGCGCATCACACGAAAGATCTCGCCATCGGATAAGCGCAGGCGGTTGTTGTAGGCCGTAAAGACCTTCAAGCTGGTGATCCCCAGGTCGGGCAGTGAGAAGATCTCTTTAGCGACCGCCTGGTCAAACCGGGTGATGTTCATATGGAACGAGTAATCCACCGAGGCCTTGGGGTCAGCCTTTGCCCGCCAGCGGGCGATATTTTCTGCCAGGGTGCCCTCGTCCTGCGGGACAAAGTCGATCACGGTGGTGGTGCCGCCAAAGGCCGCCGCTTTACCACCGGTATAATGATCATCCGAGGAGATGGTGTTGAACATCGGCAGGTCGAGGTGGACATGTGGGTCAACGCCGCCAGGCAGCACATACAAGCCTGTTGCATCGATCACCTCGACGTTGGGATGATGTAGATCCTGGCCGATCAGGCTGATTTGCTCGCCTTCAACCAGTATATCTGCTTTGAAAGTCTCACTGGCGGTGATCAGGGTGCCGTTTTTGATTAAAGTAGCCATTGTCGTCACTCCAGGTACGAATAAAAGGGTCAGGTTTAGTAATGATTTTAGCAGATATTACGTAAAATGAGAAAGAAAATGCACAGCGTGGACCAAGAACCGATGAAAAATCACCCTTCATAATTGCTTGTTGACTTAATTTTCCGATGTGGTATGATCCTTTATGAAGTGAAGTCAGTTTTGGTAGTGGTAACAACCGTCCAGACTTGCGGAGACTGGCCGGTTTTTTGTTGCCACCAGTAAAAAATTGGCTTACGAATTAACAGAATTAGTAACACACAAAGGAAATATTTAGAATGTCAGAAAAAGAAATTGGAACCGTCAAATGGTTCAACGACGCAAAAGGTTATGGTTTTATCGCTCGATCAGCTGGCGATGACGTATTTGTTCATCACACCGCTATCATGGGATCAGGCTTCAAATCTTTGCGCGAAGAACAACAGGTGGAATTCTCCGTGGAACAAGGCCCGAAAGGCCTCCAGGCTGTCAACGTAACACCCCTGTAGCCTTTAGGCACATCTCATCTATAGAAAATACCGGCCAGGTTTCCGCAACCTGGCCGGTTTTGCTTTTAAATCAGCTGGACTTAACGAACTACAACGTTCCCAATTGACCCAACAAAGCCAGGATGGCCGGATCTAAAACCGACTCAGGTAAATCTGCGGCTTGATATTCATCCGCTTGTAAAGCGCGCTCACGCAGGGTATGCCACAGCACCTCGCGTTCATCCTGGGATTTGATCACCAGGTCGTTGATCGTGTGTGCGTTTTGGAACATCTCCCCCGTGGTGTAGAAAAAGGTGATGCGCTTCCAATCACCCGCTGGGATGGGCTGCTCCAAACGTTGCAGCGGGCCGATCTGGAGTTTGAAGTATTCCTCATGGGCACGGGGATGGTCCGGTTCATCCCGGATTAGGTCCCGCCGCTGGGTCAGCTCATGACCCAAAATCTCAGCCACAAATGCAATCTGCCAGCGGGCTGTATCGCCAAAGGATTTGGTTTGGTAGAAGGCTAAATAATCCACTGAGATCACCTTTGGCGCACTCTTAAGCGGGATGCGGTACCAGCCAAACAGGCGGGCAATATCGAAATCACGCTGATTGGGCATGATTGCCACCAAAATTAGAGCCGTTTCTGGCAGAGTGCTGTTCATGGGGTCCCCTTTATCTGTAATGGTTGGGAAAATTTTATCATGATTGGTTGTGAATGGTGAATAGTGAATGGTCCCACTCCGCTGCGCTCCGGGGAGGCTACGCACTGAATAGTGAATAGTAAATAAATTCTTCATCGCTTGCGCTTTGGAACTGGCATCAGCTGATGGGTTTCTTGCAGATAGGCTTCATAGCCGGCTTTATAGGTCGCCAGGTGATTTTCTGCCAAGGGGATGCTGATGAACAGAAACAGCCCAGTATTGACCAGCGCACCAATCCCGAGATACCACAGCTCGGGATGCACTGAGAGCATCACCAGGTAAACACCCCACCAGACGACGATTTCACCCAAATAGTTGGGATGGCGTGAATGACGCCAAACCCCGCTGCGCATCAATTCCGAACGATCACGCCTGCGCTGGCGAAACTGCTGCATCTGATAATCCGCCACCATTTCCAACAGCGCGCCGCCAAGGATCATCAGCAGACCCCCAAAGGTGCCTGCATTCATCGCTCCGCCGCGCACCAGGTAGAAAAACCCCGGCAGCAGGCAGGCATACACAATTAATGTTGGCATGACCTGGATCCCCAACAGGTTGACCAGCGGGAAACATCGTCCGCTTTTTTGTTTGAGCTGATCGTAACGCCAATCTTGTTGATGTAAGCCGTGGAAGGTGATCATCCAGTTAATCGATAACCGGGCACCCCAAAAGGCAACCGCAAGCACCAGGGTGATGGACCCCAGGTTGGCCTCACCAAGGAAAATCAACGTTAATAACAGGATGATGGGCGGCTGAACGCTCCAATAGGGGTCATACACCGAGGCATTGTTGAGGAGCTGGCTGAGAATCCAAATAATCAGCGTTGCACCCAGGTCTGCAATCAGGAGGGAGAGCCACAGGGCGGTCGGCAGGGTTTGAAAGACCCACATCCCAACCAACGCAGCAGCGATGTAACATAGGGTGATGATTAAATAGCTCTGCAGTCGGCTGGATATTTTCATGGTCGAGCTATTTTAACATGAAATGTTCCACTATCTCCAGCAAGATCGTTGATTGACCATATTGATTACCGCTTACTATTTAATACAAAAAGGTGCGCACCGATTATGTGCGCACCCTACTGACTTTCGAAATTGTGATTATTTTCCGTTGCACCAGTTAGTGAAGCCTTAACTATTCACCATTCAGTGCGTAGCCTCTCTGTAGCGCAGCGGAACCCCTGACGCGCAGCGAAGGGGCTGAAGCGCAGCGGAGTGGGACCATTCTCTATTCTCTATTCACAATCTTCCTACATCAACCCAACCCTGGCGTTGAATTCTTCAATCTTGGCATCGATCTCGGGGATCTGCGCCTGAATTTCGGTCCAGTAATCGCGCTTGTACCACTGTTCCTGGATTTCTTCGTAAGTCTTGCCCTGCTGCTCGACCCAGGTGAAGTATTTCAGGTTGTGGATGCGTTTCTTGCTGGTATAGGTCAGGTCTTCCATATGATCCGTGGTAACACCTTTCAGCCAGCGTGCGTCATCAACGGCAGCTTGTTTATCGGAATATTCACCCATTTCCTCATGCATTTCGACCAGTCGGCTTTCGTACAGTTCCATGCCGTCGGTTAACACAGTCAGGACAATATCATTTTCGCCAAGTTCTAGGTATTTCGCCGTTTTAATTGCTGTGAGAACATTGGAAATGCCGGAGAAACCCAGTAGATCCAGGTTGGACACAAGTTCCTCGGGAACACCGGATTTGACCAGATGGGCTTTACCTTCGGGTTCATTGAACAACCGCGCTAAGTTGACCACGGCATTATCATCAATGGCGACCACAAAATCCGTGTTGGCAGTGTTATGAACCCATGGCACATGCTTGTCGCCAATGCCCTCAATGCGGTGTGCACCAAAACCATTATTGAGCAGGGTTGGGCATTGAACAGCTTCAGAGGCAGCAATGTAACTGCCGGGGAACAGCTGTTTCAAGTAATCCCCACTGGCAATCGTACCTGCAGAGCCTGTCGCTGAGACCATACCGCGATATACATCTTTCGCACCCATGATCTCCTTAAGAACTTCTTCAAAAGCAGACCCTGTAATCGCGTAATGCCAGAGATAATTCCCCATTTCGTCAAACTGGTTAAAGATCATCAGGTCCTGGCCAGAGTTGCGTAATTCCCAGCATTTATCAAAGATCTCTTTCACATTCGATTCAGAGCCAGGCGTCTTGATCGTCTCACCGGCGACACTGGCCAGCCACTCAAAGCGTTCCTTGCTCATGCCTTCTGGCAGGATAGCGATCGATTCACACGCTAACAGTGCTGAATCATAGGCGCCGCCGCGGCAATAATTGCCGGTGGAAGGCCAAACAGCTTTTTGCTGGGTGGGGTCAAATTGGCCGGTCACCAAACGGGGCACAAGGCAGCCAAAGGCTGCGCCGACTTTATGGGCACCGGTCGGGAACCACTTGCCCACAAGTGCCACGATTCGGGCTGGTGTCCCGGTTAAACTTTCGGGAAATTCCATGTAATTCACACCACCGAACAGGCCGCCGCTGGGTTTGGGTTCGTTATGCCAGGAGATGCGGAATAGGTTGCGGGGGTGAATGTCCCAAAGGCCAATCCCTTTCAACTCTTCCTTGATCTGATCTGAAATCAGGTTCGGGTTCCGCATTTGCGCAAAGGTGGGGATGATGATGTTCCGTTCTCGAACGCGTTGAAGGGTGCGCTCCAGTCGGTCGGGATACATGGTTAAATCAATTTTTGTCATTGAAGGTCTCCTAAATTTATTATCTGACAACTGTTAAAGTAAGCTTTCCGCCAGTGCGGAATTAATAATACAAAAAACGATTAAGGTTCGCCAGCCACAGCATCCTCAGGTGCCTCTGACACGATATACAGCGGCCGGCCTTTGGCTTCGTCATAAATGCGCCCAATATACTCACCGATCACACCCAGGCTGATCAACTGCAAGCCACCGAGGAACAGCACAATAATCAACGTGGTCGCCTGGCCAAACAAAGCTGTGCCGGTCGTCAACCGCAGGACGACAATAATGGGGATGGCCAGCACGCTTAACCCGGCAGCGATGAAACCCATGTAGGTAGCCAATTGTAATGGGAAATATGAAAAACTGGTAACGGCGTTGAGAGCCAATTTGATCATCTTGGTCAGGGGATACTTGGTCTCACCGGCAAAACGCGGCTGGCGTTTATAGCTCACACCCACCTGCTTGAACCCCACCCAGGCGGACATGCCGCGCAAGAAACGGTGCTTCTCGCGCATGCGCTTCATCACCTCGACCACTTTTCGGTCCATCAGCCTGAAGTCACCAGCATCCATCGGGATATCGACATCCGTAATGCGGTAGATCATGCGGTAGAACAGACTGGCCGTGGTCTTTTTGAACCACGACTCGCCCTGTCGTTCTTCACGAACCGCATACACCACCTCGTAGCCCTCGCGCCATTTATCGATCAGCTGCAGGATCACCTCGGGTGGGTCTTGCAAATCCGCATCGATGATGATCACGGCGTCGCCGCGTGCGTAATCAACGCCTGCAGTGACCGCGATTTGGTGGCCGAAATTCCTAGCAAAGATCACCGGGCGTACCCGGTCATCGTTTTCAGCCAATTTGCGGATGAGCGCCGTCGACCCATCCGTTGAGCCATCATCCACCAGGATTAATTCCCACGGTTCGCCGGTACGATCCATCACCTCCCGCATCCGGGGATAGAGTTCGGGGATGTTTTCCAGTTCGTTATAAATGGGCGCAATAATGCTGAATGTAGGTTTGGTCATCCTAGCACCTTCCTGACCGCATCCAGGGTCGGTTCAATGATGGGTGCTTCAGGTACAGCCTGCATGGCCGCTTTGACGTCTTTGAGGCCGCTGCCCGTGTTCAGCACCAGGATGGGGTCATCCGCTGCCACCAGCTTCTCATCCACGGCTTTAACCAGACCGGCATACGCCGTTGACGCAGCAGGTTCAGCAAAGATCCCGACCTTACCCAGTTCAGCGATCGCTTTAAGAATTTCAGTATCCGGGACGGTGATGTAAGTGCCGCCCGTTTCACGGGCAGCCCGCACCGCGCGCACGCCATCCCGCGGCAGGTCAACAGAGATGCTGTCAGCCAGGGTGTCCGCCTGCACAGGCTGAATATCCTCATCACCCCTGTGGAAGGCGTTGGCTATCGCGGCTGAGCCGGTAGATTGCACGCCAATGATGCGAGGAATGACGGGCAGCCAACCCAGCGCGTGCAGGTCTTTAAATCCTTTATGCACACCAGAGATGATATTGCCGTCACCCACTGAGATGAAAACCGTCAGGCGTTTGCCATTTTCAGGCAGTCGGCGGATGACCTGTTCCCAAATCTCAAAGGCGGCTGTCTTTTTGCCTTCAGCGGTAAAGGGGTTGAACCCGGTATTGCGATTGTACCAACCAAAGGTATGTGTCGCTTCGATGCTCAGGTCAAATGCCTGGTCGTAATTACCATCCACCAACAGCACCTTCGCCCCAAACACGATCAACTGGGCGATTTTAGCTGGCGGGGCTGTCTTGGGTGCAAAAATAACCGCTTTAGCCCCCACAGCCGCTGCCATCCCTGCCAGAGCCGCACCAGCATTGCCGGTTGACGCTGCGACTGTAATTTCAGCGCCAATCTGTGCCGCCCGTGCCACCACGATGGCGCTGGCGCGATCTTTAAACGATGCGGTGGGATTGGGACTTTCATCTTTGATCCACAAATGCTGCAAACCAAGTTGATCGGCCAAACGGGCTGATTTGTAAACCGGCGTCCATCCAGCGCGACGTAAGGGGGTGCCCAGGCCGCCCGGGTCTTCCACAGGCAGCAAGTTCAAATAGCGCCACAGGGAAGCTTCTGGCAAGGTCATGAACTTGTCCGGGCTGAACTGTGCTTTGATCTCGTCGTACTTTAGGATCACATCCAGGTTGCCGCCGTCTTTGGGGCAAGTGTAGGTCACGTCTTCGGGGCCGTACTCAGCCCCACACAGGGAACAGGTGTAATGTGAGAATTTTGGTTTCATTTGGCTTCCCATCGTTTGCTTGATCACAACTGAAGATGAAATGGGCTGCTACCTTCATAATAGCAGCCCGGGTAACTGATGCTTAGGGGAGGATCCACGTCCCGGTTTTGCCCTCGAGGGCTTCACTGATGTGTTCCGGGTCGGTGATCAGGGCTTTCTTGCCGCCATTTTCAAGGTAATTGATGATCGCCTTGATCTTGGGCAGCATACTGCCTGGAGCGAAATGGCCCTCTTCGATGTATTGCTTTGCTT
This sequence comes from Candidatus Brevefilum sp., assembly GCA_019428905.1. Taxonomy (GTDB): domain Bacteria; phylum Chloroflexota; class Anaerolineae; order Anaerolineales; family Anaerolineaceae; genus Brevifilum. Next base: position 23,660 of record JAHYJN010000033.1, on the reverse strand, counting down.
CAGCAACGGTCATCATGTCAAGAAACACCTGGTTGGGTTTGTTAAAGTTCAGGGCAACTTTCTCCACCGCAGTGCTAATTACAAATAAATCGGCGTCGATGTTTGTCGCCAGCAGGGATGAACTGAAATCTTTGTCGATCACAGCCTCAACACCCTTCACAAGACCGTGTTCGTCCTCAACCACAGGGATCCCGCCGCCGCCCACACCGACTACAATCGTTCCGGCATGGATCAGGGTGTCGATCACACTGGCTTCAACAATGCGGGTGGGAATGGGGGAAGGCACCACACGGCGATAGCCGCGGCCGGCATCCTCAACAACCGTCCAACCCTCATTTTCGGTGCGCCGTTTGGCTTCTGCTTCATCCATAAAGGATCCAATCGGCTTGGTGGGATTCTGAAAGGCCGGGTCATTCCGATCGACGATCGTTTGTGTCACCACGGTGGCGACATCCTTATCCATACCGCGTCGTTTGAATTCGTTATGCAGGGAATTTTGGAACATGTAACCGATGGCGCCTTGGGTATCTGCACCGCAGTAATCCAGTGGAATCTCATGCAGTTCATGTGCAGCCAGTTCAGAACGGCGTAAAATAAAACCGACCTGGGGGCCGTTGCCATGCGTGACAACCACATCCCAACCTTTTTGAATCATATCCACGATGTGCTGCATCGTGTCATTGGCAGCATTAAACTGATCCTGAACCGTTTCATGTCCTTTATCTTTAATCAGTGCATTGCCCCCCACCGCAACCACAGCAATTCCTTGTCTTTCCATAAGCTTATTATCTCCTTTAGTTATTATAAAAAAATGTAACTGCTCAGGCTGGTCTTCTGCTGAAGGGTGGTGGTGGGGCGGTGAAGCCGTCCCACCACACCCCCTAATCCCTCACAAGCTGAGTAGTTGCCAAAAATTATTTAGGACATGGTCAAAGCCATGACGGCTTTTTGTGCATGCAGACGATTCTCAGCCTCGTCAAACACGACAGAATTCGGTCCATCCATCACGCCATCGGTCACTTCAATGTTGCGGTCGGCTGGCAGTGGATGCATGTAAATGGCATCATCCTTTGCCAGGGCCATCTTGCGCTCATCGGTGATCCAGCTTTCGTATTTCTGGGTGACTTTGGTGATTTCGGCAGGATCGCTGAATTGAACCAAAGGGCCCCAAGACTTGGCATAGACGATATCGGCATCTTTGAAGCCTTCTTCCATGCTGTCAACAATATCGAAACCGGTATTGTATTTGCGAGCCTGCTCGCGGGCCTGGTCTACGATCTCTGGCATCAGTTCGAACTCTGGCGGGTGGGCCAGGGTCACATCCAGCCCAAAGCGGGGCATCTGCAGGATCAGGGATTGCGGAACCGAGATGGGCTTGGCATACGAGGCAGCATAGGCCCAAGACACAACGATCTTTTTCCCACGCAAATTGCGGCCTTTCTTCTCCCAGATGGTCATCAGGTCGGCCAAGCATTGATGGGGATGGTAATAATCGCATTGCATGTTCAAAATCGGCACACGGGACGCGCTTGCAACCAGGTTGAGATAACGGTTGCCAACGCCCCAGTCAACGTGTCGAATGGCAATACCGTCAAAATAACGGCCAAAGATTTCGCCGATTTCTTTTTCGGTATCGCCGTGGGAAATCTGGGTGCTTTTGGATTCAATAAAAGCGGCATGCCCGCCCAACTGCGCCATACCCGCTTCAAAGCTGCCCCGGGTGCGGGTGCTTGAGAAGAAGAACAGCATTGCTAAAACCTTGTCGCGCAAGTAAGCATGAGGCTGCCCCAAGCCGCGCTTCATTTTGAGGTCAAAAGCCAGATCTAATACAGTTTCAACTTCCTCTTTGCTGAAATCTAGGTCACTGATCAAATCGCGACCGCGAAGATTGGTGATCATATTGTTTCTCCTTTTAAGTCAACGGCTGCCATCCTTCCAGTTTTCTCGCATCAAGCGTCTTCATGGAAGGATGGCTGGCCGTTCAGTTTGATGGTTTGACGATTACTCCGTCGCACCTAGGACGAGGGCTAACAGCGCCATGCGCATCACCACGCCATTGAAGGCTTCCTGCCAGTAGCGGGACCACTTGGTGATATCCACATCAGGAGGAATTTCATCCATGCGGGGCAGGGAGTGCAGCAAAATCGCATCCGATTTAGCCTTGGTCGACAGCAGCTCACGGGTGATCTTGTAGTTGGCGGGGGTCATACCCACATCACCGTCACGCTCGTCGCGGGACTTGGTGTAATCGGGCTGAACGACCGGTTCAACCAGGATTACATCCGCATCGGCAATCGCTTGCTCAACATGCTCAGCTTCTTTGTAATCCAGGCTGTATCTGTCAAGGTCTGCCTTGAATTCTTCGGTCAAGGACATCTCGGGTGGCGAGACGAAGGTGATCGGGCAGTCAAATTGGGTCAGACCGTAGGCGAGGGAGTGCATGGTGCGCATGCGCATATCACCGACTGCCAACCAGCGCAGCCCATCCAAATGACCTTTCTCACGATAAACCGTGTAGAAGTCGGACAGGATCTGGGTGGGGTGTTCGCCCCAGCCGTCACCACCATTGATGATCGGGATGCTGGCCCATTTAGCAGCCTCATGGGGAGCGCCTTGCTGGAAGTGGCGCATGACGATCACATCACCGTAGAACTCCAACATTTTAACGGTGTCTTTGATCGATTCCTGGTAAAAGTCACCAGCACGGGTCATCTTGGCATCGGCAAATCCGGTCACCTGTCCACCCAGGCGGATCATCCCAGCCTCGTGTGCCAGGCGGGTGCGGGTGCTGGGCTGATAGAAAGCGGTCACCAGGGTCTTTTCTTTCAACAGATCAGAATTTTGCCGGTTCCGGGCGATGGGTTCAAGCTCTTCAGCGATTTCAAAAATCCTGAAAAACTCGTTTCGTTCAAAATCTTTCAAAGAAAGAATGTCACGACCTAAAAAACTACGCATGTTACTTTACTCCTTTTAGTAAATGATTGTGTTGACAAAAAAATGGGGTGCTCACTTAAAGATTCACACCACCGATTTTACGAATAATGTGCAGGCGAAAATAGCCCGGCAGGAAGTAGCTGTGGGAAAAATCGACCGGGTCACCTGCTTCATTGAACAAGAGTGCTGTCAGCAACAACAGTGTATCGCCGCGTTGGATGTTCAGCGCTTTGGCCACATCAACCGGCGCATGCACTGCGCTGATCTCGGTTTTTGAAGTGGCTAGGGGGGGATCGCCGATGTTGATCAGCAAATCGAGGACGGATCCTGTAAAGCGTGCGACCAGGATCTCCGGGTTTAGTACATCTTCGGGTAGGATGTCGACCAGGTAAGCGACAGGTGAATCATGGGTTAAGATCACGCGCCGCACCTCAACCACAGGATCACCGATGGTAAGGTTGAGTTTCTTGGCTTGCTTAGGGTCTGCCTCGATATGGTTCACCTCAAATTCACCCATCGAAACCTCCAGGCCAATCCTTTCAGCCAGGGTTTCAATGCTCTCCAAAACCTCCAACCCTGAGTCAATCACCTGTGTCGGACCAACAATAAAGGTGCCCACACCCTGTTGACGCCGCAGCATCCCCTGGCTCTCAAAGGTGCGCATCGCTTCGCGCAGGGTCGCGCGGGAAACGCCCATCTTCTGTGCCAGTACAGGTTCAGAAGGCAGTTTTGAACCTTTGGGCGCGTTTTGGATCAGTTCTGAAAGCTCAACCTGCAAGCGCTGGTAGGTGGAGCGGTCATCCGTATGACTTTTATCCATTCAATAACCTTTCCGCAGCCTGGTTATGTTGATTGACCAGGTTGGGTATGTCGAGGGTTGCCATCTGACCTTGATTGACAATGATCTTTCCACCCACAATGTTGAAATCAACGGTTTGTGGGGCGCAGAACAGGGCAGCAGCCACTGGGTCATGCAGTGCGCCGGCGTAATCCAACCGGTTGAGGTTGATGGCAAACAAATCTGCGCACTTTCCCACCGCTAACGATCCGATATCTTCGCGCCCCAGCACGGCAGCACCGCCCCGGGTGGCAATTTCCAATGCCTGGCGGGCGGTCATCAAGGGGGGCGCATCCTCACCTGAGCGCGATGCACCTGCCAACCCGGCATCCAATCGGGCCAAGAGCATCGCCAGGCGGGCTTCGCCCAGCAGGTGCGAGGCATCATTGCTGGCAGAGCCATCCACTCCCAGCCCGACTTTCACGCCCTGCGTCAGCATTTTGACAATTGGTGCAATTCCAGATGCCAGCCGCATATTTGATCCGGGACAATGGGCTACGCCACAGCCAGTTTCCGCATACAGCCGGATCTCAGCATCGTTCACATGGACGCTGTGAGCAAACCACACATCGTTCCCAATCCAATCCACTTCCTGCATATAAGCCACAGGTCGGTGGCCAAATTTTTCAATGCAGAAATCCTCTTCATCCTTGGTCTCCGCCAGGTGCGTGTGCAGATGCACGCCATATTCACGTGCCAGCGCAGCCGATTGACGCATCAACTCCCCGGTCACGCTGAAGGGTGAGCACGGCGCCAAAACAATTTGCACCATAGAACCCGGGTTCGGGTCGTGATAGGTTTCGATCAGGCGCTGGCTGTCTTTAAGGATATCTGCTTCTGAATCCACCACACTGTCTGGCGGCAAACCGCCTGCTGACTGGCCCAGGCTCATAGAACCGCGAGAGGCGTGCAGACGCAAACCAACCTCACGTGCGGCTAAAATCTCGTCGTCGAGTTTGGAGCCATTGGGGAACAGGTATAGGTGATCTGAGGCCGTGGTGCAGCCTGAAAGGGCCAATTCAGCCAGGGCTGTTTGGGTTGAGATGCGAATATCCTCAGGTGTGAGCCGTGCCCAAATCGGGTAGAGGGTCACCAGCCAGTTGAACAGGTTGGCATTTTGGGCTTTAGGGACAGCCCGGGTCAGGGTTTGGTAAAAATGGTGATGGGTGTTGACAAAGCCGGGAAAAACAATATGCCCGGAAAGGTCAAGCTCTTGGTCGGCCTTCTCGGGCATATCCGTCAACGGGCCAATGGCGTGGATGAAACCGTCTTTGATAAACAGGTTGGTATGGGGTAATTCTCGGCGCTGGTCGTCCATCGTCACCAGCATCTCGATATTCTTGATCAATAGGGTTGGCATTGTTCTCCACCAAGGTCGGGGAATTTGTCTGACAAATACAGTATTTATTTTATCGAATCAATCCCCCATTGTCAATTGTCAGACATATAGAAAATCCAATAAAGGTTAATTTTTTAAGGTTGTAACTCAGGTAAAAGCGCGGTGGGATCAACCTGCCATAAAGCGCTATCCAACCCAACAGCTGTCACCCCCGCCTTGATCAGGGCATCCACCTGCCAGGGAGCTTGGATTCCGCCGTTGGCGATCACACGCAGCCCAGCGTTGAGCAACACCTGGGCAGCCGCCAGCATGACCGGGAAGATGGCCGGCCCAAACAGCCTGCCCGTGATGATTTCACCGCCAGGGCCAGGCAGCGCGCCGCGCGGCTCAACCAGGTGTAGGGCGCTGGGCTGCAGGTCTTTGAGCGTGCCTAATAAAATCGGCACCTGCTCAGGGCTCAGGCAGGGGATCAGCGGCAGCTCACCCGCGCCAGCCGCCATCACCGCCGCCAGCAGATCCGGGTCACAGGTGGGGGGCAGTCCCAGCTCTACAGCCACGATATTCTCCAACCCCTCGAGCTTGTGGATCATCTCGGTCAGCGTGCCCGGCGATTCAACCAGCAAATGGACAATTACCGGCAGGGGTGCAGCCGCCCAGCGGCGGCCAAACCGCCCAATCGCACGCGTGATCCCAGGGTTGGGGTGTCCGGTGTGAAGTAAAAACCCACCTTGGAAGGGCAGACAGGCCCGGTTACCCGCTGGTTGACGCGGCCTCCGGCTGATGGGGTTGGTAATGAAGGCACCCAGCCGAGAAATAGCTGGTTGTGACCGCAGGTCAGGGACAAAGCCCAAGGTGCCGCTGGCGTTTACCAGGGGTTGGGTGAGCACCAGGTCCCGCTTCAAGATGGGTTTATCCTCATCCAGCCACATACAAAACCTCCGCCAGCGGAAACACTGGCCCGTCCACACAGGCATAGCGCCAGCCGCGCCGGGTGTGAACCGCACACACCCCGCACTCCCCCAGGCCGCGGCAGGGCATATCCGTACGCACCAGCGCCTGACCCTCACAGTGCAGGTCCTGATTGTTTATCCGATCCATCAATTCGGGAATGGCAGACAGCTCCAGGTCAACCGCCAGGTAATCCGGCCAATCCGGGGTTTCACCCAGGGAGGCCAGGGGCAGGATCTCCACCTGGGACGGCACCCGGTCCAACCAATCAGCTGGCAGCGGGGGATCGTAAAATAGGGAGACAGCCGCACGGTGAGAGAGGGCGGTGCCAGCAAAACTCAGCAGTCGCGCTGGGGAGACGTTGAAGGGGATCAAGCCCACCCGCTGGGCCGAGCGCGGCAAAATAAAGCCGTGCCCCTGGGGTGGGGCACACACCAGTCGGTCACCCGGGGACCATTTTTGGGGTATCGGCGCCAGATTGAGTACATCAGGGGTCCCCACCACACGAAATAGGTGGGTCGGCAGGCCATCCGAACCGTCCGCAACCCGTTGACAGGGCAGGTATTGGCCCGGTTGCGGCCAGTATTTTTCCGGCAGGTCAAGGGCACCGCCGATTTCCGATCCCAATTGGAAGATTTCAATAAGGTGAGAAAAAATTTTATCCAAACATTCCCCCAAACATTATTCCAGCCCCAATCCAAATCGATTAATTATTTCTTCGTCCATCTTCATTAATTCGGAGCGAATCGCCGCCAAACCCTCCTCAATCGGGACGATCCAGCGCGCTTCTTGATCGCGACGTTTAAATTCAAACCCACCGGCCTGTAACGACCGCGCGGAAACCGTCACCCGCAACGGGATGCCGATCAGGTCCGCATCGTTGAACTTGACCCCAGCGCGTTCATCCCGATCATCAAACAGTGGCTCCAAACCGGCTTTCACCAAAGCCTGGTAAAACGCCTCAGCGGCCGCCTCGGCTGACCCATCCTTACTCGGTAAGAGGACCAGGTGCACCGGGTATGGCGCCACGGAGACCGGCCAGACCAGGCCAAACTGGTCATGGTGTTCCTCGACAATGCAAGCCAGCAGACGGCCCACACCAATCCCATAGGACCCCATCACGATCGACTGGGGCTGACCCTCCTCATCCAGAAAAGAAGCCCCCATGGCATCCGTATAGTGTGAGCCCAATTTAAAGATAGTGCCCACCTCAACCCCCCGGGAGGCTTCCAAACGCCCATCACACCGCGGGCAGGGCGCGCCAGCCTCCGCCAGCACAATATCCGCCACAAAATCGGGTTCATAATCCCGCTCAAGGTTGGTATTAAGCAGGTGGTAACCCGCCTCGTTAGCCCCGGCAACCAGGTTGGCCGAGCGCGTTACCAGGTCATCGGCAACCACCCACACCTGTTCCCGTTTGATCCCAATTGGCGACGCATACCCGGGGCAGGCGCCAATCCTCGCGATTTCCTCATCCAGGGCAGGGCGCAGGTTTTTCACCACCCCCGCCCCTGCAGCGGACAGCGCATGGGCCAGTTTGGTCTCGTTCAAAGCCATATCCCCGCGCAGCACAGCAAATACCAGCCGAGGGTCATCAGCACCCGCAAGTTCTGCCACCAGGAATACGGCTTTAGCCGTCCGGGATGGGGGAATATTCAAAAAGGCTGCCAGGTCAGCAATCGTGGTGGTTCCAGGTGTCGCCACTTTTTCTAGCGGCTGCGCTTTCTCGCGGGGTGGGTCTGGTTTGCGGAAGGCAGCCACCTGGCGGTTGGCCGCATAATCACACGTATTGCAAAACAGCAGGGTGTCTTCACCGATGGGCGTCAGGTACATATATTCATGGGCTTCCAATCCGCCCATCATACCGGTGTCAGAACCTACCGCCCTGACGGGCAAGCCGCAGCGGTTGAAGATGCGGTGGTAAGCCTCGTAGTGAGCCTGGTACTGCTCATCCAACCCGGCCTGGTCCCGGTCGAGGCTGTAGCTGTCCAGCATGGTGAATTCCCGCACCCGGATTAACCCCGCCCGCGGGCGGGGATCATCTCGGAACTTGGTTTGGATATGATAGATCAATTGCGGCAGCTGGCGGTAGGATTGGATCTCACGCCGGGCTAGATCCGCCACCACCTCTTCATGGGTCATGGCTAAAACCATATCATGACCCGTCCGGTCTTTGAAGCGGGCCATCTCATCCCCCACATCCGACCAACGCCCGGTTTGCTGCCATACCTCCGCTGGATGAACCACGGGCATGGTCAACTCCTGCCCGCCAATAGCGTTGATCTCCTCCCGCATGATGTTCTCAATGCGGGTCATCACCCGGCGTGCCAGCGGTAAATAGGAAAAAATACCCGCACCCAACTGGCGGATGAAACCTGCCCGGAGTAGCAGTTGGTGGCTGGTAATTTCAGCTTCAGATGGGGCTTCGCGCAGGGTGCTGCTGAACAGCTGGCTCATTCGCATGGTTTAACCGACCTCATCCTGTGGCGCGTTTTCATCCGTCTCAACAGGGTTGTCCTTATCGCCCGAAGGGAGGTCAGAAAGGTCCACTTTCTCTTCCATCGTGACCTTGCCCCGCAAGAAAGCGCCCTCATCGGTTGAGATGGATTGCACGGTCACATCACCGTACACCCGACCAGTAGCACGAATCTCTAATTTTTCTGCGACAATCTGCCCATTCATCGAGCCGGCCACGATCACTGTCCCGGCTTTAAGCGTCTGGCAGGTCACCCGCCCCGTTTCGCCGATGATCACCAAGCCCCGCACGGCAATCTCACCTTCTAAGGCGCCTTCAATGCGCACGCCACCCTTACCGCGCAGGTCGCCATTCCAGTGAATGCCGGGGCCCAATACTGAAGTGACCCGTTCGACCGGGGCAGCGGGTGATGATGCGGTTGTTGTTTTCTTTTTACTGAACATATGCCTGTCCTCCTGTTTAAGACCGATATATTGTGACCGCTCAAGCAGCCCTGCTGCTTACGGGTGTGGGGTGTGGCGGGGCGGCCAAATCGTCCCAGCCGGGACAACCCCGTTATCGGGCACATCAGATTTGACGGTGGCCCCATTGCCAATGCGCGCCCGCTTCCCAACCGTCACATTCAGGTTGACCGTGGCGCGCATCCCGATCAGGGCAGCCTCACCAACCCTGACCCCGCCCGCCAGGGTCGCTCCCGGTGAGAGGTTGACATACGGCGCCAAAGTGCAATCGTGCGAGACAATCGCGCCGGTATTGATGATACAGCCATAACCCACATTCACCCGGATGCCAACATAAGCCAGGGGAAATACTTGGACACCATCTCCCAGGGTTGCACTATCCTCGATAAAGGCCGTCGTATGAATCACCGTGGGACAGAAGAAGCCCGCCTCAGCCAGCTTGGCATACACTGCAAGCCGTGCTGGCAGGTCCCCAACCCCGCCCACACCGTTGATTGCCAGGCGAATCCCCGCTCCTGCCAGGATTTCCAGCTGCTCAGCGCCGCCCAAGACCGGCAAGCCATCCACCTCCGAACCCTGGGGCACCCCATCATCAAGGAAGCCGATGATGTCAAAATCCTCATTTTGGCGCAGCAGGGCAGCCAGCGAACAGCCGTGCCCCCCGGCGCCGTAGATCACCAGGCGTCTATCTCCCGACGGCGCCCCGACCAAAGGGTGCGTTTCAGTTTGCCGCAATAAATCCTGCACCACCTGGCGGGTGACCAAAGTCCCCTTCGGCAGGGACGCTAATGGCACACCCTCTGCCAGGGCTAATTCCCGTGCCGGCTCGGTGATGCGCAAATCGCCTAAATCCTCTCCAGCCAGAACAACCCCAGCGCTTTCACCTGCCCAGGGCGGCAGGGACGGGTCTTTGGCACTCGGCGAGTCAGCGATATAGGCCAGCACATCCCCGGCCTGGAGTGACACACCTTCTTTAAAGCGCAACCCGACCAGGAACCCCCCTGTATCAGCCTGTACTTCACCGGTGGACTTGGTGGTTTCGACCAACGCCACCACCTGGCCGGCTTCAACCGCCGCGCCTTCTTCCACCGTGATCGCTGCCAACAACGCTTCTGGCTCATTCGGGTTCAACAACGGGATTTTGATCGGGGTTAGTTTTTGCATGAAGTCACACCATTTCTCGTACCCGGCGGATAATATCAGCCGTACCGGGTAAGCTTTCCGCCTCTAGGTTCGGCGCAACGGGGATCACACCCTCCCTGGCTGCCAGGCGCCCGGCTGTCCTCAGCCCGCTGCCCAGGGTTTCAGCCGTCCTGGCCAGCACCTCGGCGCCCCACCCCAGGCTGAAGGTGCCCTCTTCGATCGTGAGCAGCCGACCTGTGCGCGCAACGGCTTCGAACAGCGGTGCCAGCTCAAAGGGGGCTAGCTGGGTCGGCACCAGCAGTTCACAGAAGATCTCATCCTCATAAGCCAGTTGATGGAGGGCATCCAGCGCCAGCTGTGCCATGTACCCGTAAGCTGCCAACGTGATCTGTGCCGCCGGAGCAGATTTTAGCCTCAAGGCATAAAACGGACGGTCAAATTGAACGCCCATATGGTGCACTGAAACTGAATATTCCGCCAGTTCCTGGGTGGCATGGAGCTTCAACAGGTACTGCAGCTTATGTTCAACAAACAAAGCCGGTGAATCTCCCCTAAGGATCGCCTCACACAGCAGCTGGCCGGGCGCGCCCAGGGGGTCTTCGCCCAACAGGTTAAAGGGCGCCAGCACAGTCAGCCCGGGTACGCCCAGAAAATATTTTTCCAGAGTTTGGGAATGAGTCGGCCCATACCCCCGCCGTCCGCCCATCGGGGTGCGGATCACGACCGGCGCCTGCGCCTGCCCATGATACATCCCGTTGAATTTAGCCAGGTGGTTGATGACCTGGTCAGCAATCAAGGTGGTGAAATCGCCGAACATGATCTCGACCACTGGGCGCAGGCCGCGCAATGCCATGCCGCCGGCGATCCCGGTGATGCCGGCCTCTGAGATGGGTGTGGTCAACACCTGCTTCGGGAAAGCGCTGGAGAGGCCGCGTGCTACTTTAAACGCCCCGCCGTAGGGATCCAGCAGGTCCTCACCCAGCAGCACCACATCCGGGTCATCGTGCATGGCCTGGTGTAAGCCCAGGTTGAGCGAGTCGAGCACGGTGCGCGGAACGTGGTCGCTCATCGCATTCCGCCTTCTGCGGCCAATGCGGCTGCAAACGCGCCCTGGATGGCAGCTTCGACATCCGCCTCAACCGCCTTACGGGTGTCTTCTGACAGACGCCCAGCTTGGATCGTGAGCGGGTCGCGGGCTTGCCACAACCGTTCGAGTTCGCGGGGTGAGCGGGTGTCATCCCCTTTGGAATGGGAGCCCAGCCGCGCGGTGGTGACGATCAAAGCCCGGGGTTCGCGCTGTGACCTGACCTGGCGGATCAAATCACCGGCCAGGGGCAGAATCTCTAACACGTCACTGCTATCCAGCTCAACGGTCTGAATGCCAAAGGCTGCAAAACGCTGTTGTATGCTCCCGGCAACCGCCAGGCTGGCAGGGGTGGTTTGGGCAATCTGGTTATTCTCCAATACAAGCAGGATCGGCAGCTGCCACAGTGAGATCATGTTTAAGCATTCATACACGATCCCCTCCCCCAGGGTACCGTCACCCATGAAATCAATCACGATCGCGCCACGCCCGGCGCGCTTCTCTGCCAACGCCATGCCGGCAGCCATGGCAACCGTCCCGCCCTGCACACCGCTGGAGTAAAAGTTGCGCCAGTGAAGGTGCTGCGACCCGCCCACGCCGCCGCATACCCCGGAAGGCTTGCCCATCAATTCCGCAAATAGCGCCTGCGGATTGCCGCCGTAAGCCAGGAAATGCCCATGACAGCGGTGATTGCTGACGACGACATCATCTTCGGCCAGGTGCGTCAGCACACCCACCGCGTTGGCCTCCTGCCCCAGGCTGGTATGGGTGGTGCCCGGGAAAATCCCGGTTTTAAACTGCGCCATCAGCAGGGTTTCAAACCGGCGGATAGCAAGCAACCCCCGGTACAGCTGTGCATTATGATCCACGAATAACCCCCTCCCGCAATCCGAAACGCCAGGGAATCGACTTCCAGGGCTCAGGTACAGCATTGAGCCCTATGCGCGCAGTTTGTTCAATCACTTCCGCAGAGACCGCCTCCCCAAGCTCAATCCACAACCCACCAGCTGGGTCACACAGGTCCATGCGGTTACAATCGCCGTTGATGCCCAAAGCCTGGGTCAGTTTGGCAGGACCATCCGTCCAGCCCCTTTGAAAGGCCTGGTAAGGCCGGTTTTCTGCCATCAAATCTGCACCTTCCACCGGCTGGATGGTACGGATCAGCACCGCAGCGGGGACCTCTTCACGGTCGGTGACCGCATTCAGCAGCCAATGCATGCCGTAGGTGAAGTAGATGTAAGCATGCCCGGGTGGGCCGTACATCACGCTGGTGCGGGGCGTTTTCCCCGCTGAGGCGTGGCAGCCTAGATCTTCTTCGCCTTGGTAGGCTTCGGTCTCCAGAATGATGCCGGCCAGGCGCGCACCGTTTTGCTGCCGTACCAGTCGGCAGCCCAACAGATCCCGTGCCACGTCTAATGCCGGGCGATGGTAAAAGTCGCGTGCAATCACAGGCATGCTGTTATTTTACTTGATTATTCCAGACGAGAATCCTGCATCACCCCGTAAGAAGAACTTAGTCGGTAGAGTTTAGTAGGTAGAGCTTAATCCTTGAGAATATATTTTCAATATTCCCACTACCAGCTACCAACTACTAACTACTACCTGCCATTTTTAAACTGCGAGTCGCCCTCCAGGGTCAGGCGGACGCCCATCTCCAGGGGCACCAGGGGCATGTAATCCAGCTTTTCCTTCGCCAGCGAGAGGTCGGCACACATGCGTGAGACACCGCCGCTGATACGCGTGTTATACACCTCTTCCGGGTTCCCACCGGTGATGCCAATCACCACCTTGGCCAGGTCACGGATGCTGGTCTCCGTGCCACTGCCGACGTTGATCACCCGCCCGTTCACGCCCTGCACGGTGGCAGCAGCCACCAGGGCATTGACCACATCGTCCACATATACATAGTCACGCGTTTGGTTAGCGTCCCCGTGAAACACCAGGGTGCCGTTTTGCAGCGATTGGCGGATAAAATTGGGGATGACCGGGGCATGGGAAGGCGGGATGCGCTGGCCTGGGCCATACGCGTTGAAAATCCGCAGGCACAATGTTTCGATGCCGGAAAGCGCCCCGATCGTGCGCACATACCATTCGGCCGAGAGCTTTGAAACCGCATACGGTGAACCGGGGTTGGGCACCATTGACTCAGACATCAGCGGGGTGGCTTGGTTGCCGTAAATCGCGCCGGAGGACGCCAGGATAACCCGGGGCGTGCCGGCATCGCGAGCGGCTTCCATCAGCGTGGCCGTGCCGCCGACATTGACCTGGTTATAGTCCCTGGGAAACAAAATCGATTCAGGCACCGAGACGCGCGCCGCCAGGTGGTAGACGCAATCGATATCCTGCAGTAGTGTCCATAATTTGGGACGGTCGTTGATATCCCCCCGAGAGAAGTGGATATCCGGGCTGAGAGAATTGGGGTTGCCGGTCGAGAGGTCGTCAAGGACCCGTACATGGTGCCCCTGACGCACCAATCGGTTGCTTAATGCCGCGCCTAAAAATCCCGCACCGCCCGTGATTAAAAAATTCATCGCTGTTTACACCTTACTCTGTTAATTGTCAGACATTTGATAATGATCATCCTAGCACACTCTCCCGCGAAGTGGAAGGGAACTCACACCAGGGTCGCTGTGGTTATCTGTTGGGCTAACTGCGAGGGTCTGTCGGTTGTCAGCACATCCACACCCCGCGCTACCAGGTAGCTGGCCAGTTCAACCTGATCAGGCTGCTTAACATCGATCGTCCAGGCATCCACAGTCGAGCCTTGCCGGTGCAGGAAATCAATCCAATCGAAACCGGCCTCCAATGCCATCTTGAGCACCGCCGCCCGGATAAACCAATCACAGCCTGGGACCACCTGGGCCAGCAGGGCAGACGCCCGGGCAGCAAAATAGTCGCCCAGGGAACCCCATTGATAGGCCGACAGGGGGTGATCATCCAGCAAGCCATACGCCCCCACCCGGAAGGGCGGCACCCCCTCAGGGCGCGGTTGATCTTCCACCTGGTCCAGGTACAGCAGGGGGTCAAAGCCCAAGCTCAACGCCGGGTCGGCTGCGGCCAGGGCGCGCACAGCCCAGTCACCCACCGAGGTGACCTGGATGCGCGATTTCACCGGTTCGATCAGCGCCAGGAAATGCGTCAATAAGGGACCGCTGAGTGGGGTGAAGGGCTTCAAGTCCAGTTGCAAGCGCTGTGTCTTGGGATAGGCGGCCAATAGCTCGACGGCGCCCTCCAGGAAACCCACCCGCTCATCTGTGATCGTGCCGTTAAGCCGGTAGCGCAGATCGCTGACCTGCTCCCGCCGCATTTGGGGGGCTTTACCCGTCCCATCTGTTTCCACGGCCAGATCCTGCTCGTGCAGCAGGGCAAAACTCCCGTCGGAAAGGGGGATCAGGTCGATCTCCACCACGGCCGCGCCTGCCTTCAGGCACTGCTCCAGGGCAGCTAACGAACCGGGAGGGGCCGTATGTCCGTTGTTGGCTGCGTGATGGATCAGGGTGACCGGTTTTCGAGCCCGGTCCGCTGTGGTTTCAGGCATTAAATCTCCACTGTGTGTAATGATATCGCTCAGGGCTTATTTTATCGTCAAATCGATGAATTGTAAAAGGTCACCGAGTTTGATCGTCTTCAAAACTGAATCAAGCCGGTTAGCGCTGAAAATTTATGGGTATAATTGAGGGTTAGAGTAGTTCAGACACGGTGCGATCTCCAATCCGGGGGTCAACCATAGAAAATTCAACCAAGGAGAAATCATGATCGTTACAACCAAGAAATTATTTGAAGCGGCATACGGCAAATATGCCATCGGCGCCTACAACATCAACAACCTGGAACAAACGGTGGGGCTGTTCCGCGGCAACCTCAAATCCCAGTCACCCTTTATCATCCAGATCAGCAAGGGCGCCCGCTCCTATTCGGATAAGGTCCTGCTCGAGGGTTTGATCCGCAGCGCCGACGAGGTTTTCCCCGATGCCATTTTTGCGGTCCACTTAGACCACGGCGACGAAGAAGCCGCCATGGATTGCATCGAATCCGGCTTCTACAGCTCGGTGATGATCGACGCCAGCCATGAGGACTTTGATACCAACATCGCCATCACCCGCCGTGTAGTGGATGCCGCCCATGCCCGTGGCATCGTCGTGGAAGCTGAATTAGGCCAGCTGGGCGGCGTGGAAGAGCATGTCCAGGTCGCTGAAGCAGATGCCAAGCTGACCGACCCCAAACAGGCCAGAGAATTCGTCGAGCGCTCAGGCTGTGACTCCCTGGCGGTTGCCATCGGCACCAGCCACGGTGCATTCAAGTTCTCCGGCTCCCAATCCCTGCATTTTGATGTGCTGGCCGCGATCCAAAAAGAGCTGCCCGGCTTCCCCCTGGTGATGCACGGCTCAAGCTCGGTGCCCCAGGAAGAGGTGCAGCGCATCAACGCTGCTGGCGGCAAGCTGGAGGGCGCCAAGGGCGTCGACGCCAACCAGTTCAAGCGAGCTGCAGAGCTGGGCGTCACCAAGATCAACATCGACACCGACGGCCGCCTGGTGTGGACCCGCGTGCATCGCGAGGTCTTCCGCGACCACCCCGAGGTGTTTGACCTGCGCAAACCCGGCACCATCTTCATGGAAGAATATGCCAATTTCATCGCCGAAAAGAATACCTACTTGGGAAGCGAAGGCCAGCTCGAGAAGGTGCGGGAGCTGTTGGCGAAATAGGAGGTCCGATGAAACCGATTGAGATTCGCCCAGGCGTTTTCTGGGTCGGCGTAAATGACCGCGTCACCGACCTGTTCGAAGGGCTGTGGCCGATCAGCCGTGAGGGCATTTCTTATAATGCTTACCTGGTGGTCGATGATAAATCAGCCCTGATCGACCTTTCCAAGGAAATCTTAACCGAGGATTACCTGGCCCAACTGGCACAGGTGTTTGACATCACCACGCTGGATTACGTGGTCATCAACCACATGGAGCCGGATCACAGCGGGGCGCTCAAGCGCGTTTTAGAGCTGGCGCCATCCGTCCAGATTTTGGGGATGCCCAAAACCGTGGGGATGCTCAACGATTTCTACGGCATCACCGAGAATGTCACCCGCCTATCGAATGGCGAGGAGCTGTCCCTCGGCAAGCACACCCTGCGCTTCGTCTACACCCCCTTCGTCCACTGGCCGGAGACCATGATGACTTATATGGTCGAGGAACAGGTCCTGTTTCCCTGCGACGGCTTTGGCGGTTACGGGGTGTTGGATGACGGGATCTTTGACGACACGGTGACCGACCTGGCTTACTATGAAGCCGAAGCGCTGCGCTACTTCACCAACATCGTGGCAGCCTTCAGCAAATCGGTCTTGAGCGCCATCAGCAAATTTGCCGAGATGCCAATCGAGATGATTGCCCCTTCGCACGGGTTGATTTGGCGCAAAGACCCGGGGCGCATCCTCCAGCTGTACCAGACCTGGTCTCAGTATTATCACCAGCCGGCTGAGGTTGGGATCACAGCCCTATTCGGTACGATGTACCGCAACACCGAGCGCGCCCTCAACGCCACCCTGGCCGGGATCGCCTCGGAAGGCGTGTCGGTCAAAGTGCACGACGTACGCAAGACCCATGTCAGCTACATCCTGCCTGACCTGTGGACCCGGCGCGGCGTGCTGGCGGCCGCCCCCACCTATGAAGGCGGCCTGTTCCCACCGCTGATGGACGTGCTGATGATGGCCGACCGCAAGCGGGTGACCAAAAAAACCACCGCTTACCTGGGCAGCAAAGCCTGGAGCGGCGGCGGGCAGGCTGATTTTATGCGCATGGCAGAAAAAATGGATTGGCAGGTTTTGAACGCCTTCACCTTCCTGGGCGGCCCCAACGAGACTGACCTCAGCCGGGCATACGAGATGGGCGTCCAGCTGGCCCGGGCGGTCAAATCGAACGAGTAGTGCCCCAATTAATATTTAATGGTTGAAACTGTAGGGGCGAAGCATGCTTCGCCCTTATATTTTTATATTAATAGATATTATAATATTGAAATATATTCATCTTCCGCTTTTAAGAATTCGTTAGCTGATCCATCTTTCAACCCCCCCAACCAAATCTTTGGGCGTTATGGCAGAATATACTATAATAAATCTCTGATTATTGACCCCCGTGGTCCCAATAGAAATTATCCTTTGGAGAGTCCCATGTCTGAAGACACCCCCGCACCCCGCTCGAACTTTATCACCGCCATCATTGATGAACACCTGGAAAACGGGCGCTTCGACCGCGTCCACACCCGCTTCCCCCCGGAGCCCAACGGCTACCTGCACATCGGGCATGCCAAATCAATCTGCCTCAATTTTGGGGTCGCCCAGGATTACGGCGGGCTGACCAACCTGCGCTTTGATGACACCAACCCCACCACGGAAGAGGTCGAATATGTCGAATCGATCCAGGCTGACATCCGCTGGCTGGGCTTTGATTGGGAAGACCGCCTGTTCTTTGCCTCCGATTATTTCGGCCAGCTCTACGAGTATGCACTGCAGCTAATCAAGCTGGGCAAAGCCTACGTGTGTGACCTGTCGCCGGAAGAGCTGCGCCAGTACCGCGGCACCCTGACCGAACCCGGCGTGGACAGCCCCTACCGTGACCGCACCATCGAAGAAAACCTGGACCTGTTCCAGCGCATGGGTGCCGGGGAATTCCCGGATGGCTCACGCACCCTGCGCGCCAAGATCGACATGTCCTCGCCCAACCTCAACCTGCGCGATCCCGTCCTGTACCGCATCCTGCATGCTCACCACCACCGCACCGGTGACAAATGGTGCATCTACCCCATGTACGATTACGCCCACGCCCTTTCGGACTCGATCGAAGGCATTACCCACTCAATCTGCACCCTGGAATTTGAGGATCACCGCCCGCTGTACGACTGGTGCCTGGATACCTTGGGCATCTTCCACTCGCAGCAGATCGAATTTGCCCGCCTCAACCTGACCTACACCGTGATGAGCAAGCGCAAGCTGCTGCAACTGGTGCGGGACGGCTATGTCAGCGGGTGGGACGACCCGCGCATGCCGACCTTGGCGGGGATGCGCCGCCGGGGCTACACCCCCGAAGCGATCCGCACCTTTGCCGACACCATCGGCGTCTCAAAGGCCAACAGCATCGTTGATATGGAACTGCTTGAGCACGTCCTGCGGGATGACCTCAACAACCGCGCCCGGCGTGTGATGGCCGTCGTTGAGCCGCTTAAGGTGGTCATTGATAATTACCCAGCAGGCCAGGAAGAAACCTTTGAGGTGCCCTACTTCCCCTTCGACCGTGAGAATAGCCCGACACGCCAGGTGCCCTTCAGCCGAGAAATCTACATCGAACGCTCGGATTTCATGGAAGACCCGCCCAAGAAGTTCTACCGGCTGGCGCCGGGAAGCGAGGTGCGCTTGATGAACGCCTACTACATCACCTGCACCGATGTGATCAAAGATCAGAGCGGTGAGGTGGTCGAACTGCACTGTACCTACGACCCCGAGTCGCGCGGCGGCATGTCGCCGGACGGGCGCAAGGTGCGCGGCACCCTGCACTGGGTCTCCGCCCAGCATGCGTTGGATGCTGAATTACGGCTATACGATACCCTCTTCACAAAAGCAAACCCCTACGAGGTCCCTGAGGGCGGCGACTTCAAGGACAACATCAACCCCGAGTCGCTGCAGGTGGTCACCGCTGCCAAATTAGAGCCCGGGCTGGCGGATGCGGCGGTCGGGGAATCCTTCCAGTTCATGCGCCAGGGCTACTTCTGCCTGGATGCCGTCGATTCTAAGGAAGGCGCGTTGGTCTTCAACCGCACCATCTCCCTGGTCGATACCTGGGCTAAGATGCAGAAATAGGTTTCATTTGACATTGCGACAAACTGAGCGATGTCAGATCGCATCAGTGCAGTGCCAAGCGCCAAGAGGCGCTGGCTCCCCTCGCGTAGCGACGAAGCAATCTCAGAAAAATGGTGGGTAACTGTAGGGGCACGGCGTGCCGTGCCCGTCTGCCCATCATTTCGTTAATTAGAATTCTACTTGGCACCGCAAAACAATTTTGTCAATCCGTAGGGGCGAGGCATGCCTCGCCCACGACATCGCCCTTCCCCCATTCGCATCATCAAACGGATTTCCCGGCAACCCACCACACACATCTTAAGACCCCCGGGATTTCCTGATCAATTTCCATAAACCATTCATTTACACCTGCTGACAAACCAAAACGACCGACCACTGCTTAAAATCCCGGGGGTCTGTGTTGTCCGCGCCGGACTCCTAGCGGGCGCCAGCTGGTGAGGACAGGGCAAAGCCGTAGGATGCGCAGTTCTCCTGCCTGGGCACCATCTCGTCCCCCGGACCATCATATTGGTGCGCACAAACGAGGTGCCCACCCTACATGGGTTCTTTATAGGAGTAAGCGCCCTAATTGGCACCGCAAAACAATTTTGTCAATCCGTAGGGGCGAGGCATGCCTCGCCCACTACCTCGCCCTTCCCCCATTCGCATCATCAAACGGATTTCCCGGCAACCCACCACACACATCTTAAGACCCCCGGGATTTACGGATCAATTTCCATAAACCATTCATTTACACCTGCTGACAAACCAAAACGACCGACCACTGCTTAAAATCCCGGGGGTCTGTGTTGTCCGCGCCGGTCTCCTGACTGGGCACGCCTGGTGCGGGCAGTGCGAAGTCGTAGAGTGCGCAGTTCTCCTGCCTGGGCACCATCTCGTCCCCCGGACCATCATATTGGTGCGCACAAACGAGGTGCCCACCCTACAGGATTCTGTCTCCCGTCCCCCGTCTCCCGTCTTCCGTCTTCCGTCTCCTGTCCCCTGCCTCCCGTCTTCCGTCTCCTGTCAGCTATCAGCTATCAGCTATCAGCTTTCACCTATGGTATAATTTTGACTCTCAAATCGGGGCCCGTAGCTCAGCGGCAGAGCAGGCGGCTCATAACCGCTCGGTCGTAGGTTCGAATCCTACCGGGCCCACCTTTTAAGCATATTTCGCTTCTGCAGTTATCATTCGATGATTATTAAACCTATGTATTCTTGTAAGCGGGGAACGATTAATGAACAGGAAAATTGGAAATAAATCCTCCCGGGGAAATATTATTTCTGATTTTTGCTTTGAAATGAGTGATCACCGATATTTCTGGGTTATTAGGGTATCTATTTCCCACTTTAAATAATGAACATCTTGAGAAACCCGATCGACCTCAAAGCAGGGTGAGGACCGTTGCAACGGCCTCACCCTGCTTGATTGTTTGGGTTAGTGCAGGAATAGCGGCATGAAAATGAAGTAGTTAGCAGGTGCAAGAAACACCAGGCGAACCGATTCAATGATTGAACCGGAGCTGTTGTAGTTTCCTGTGCTGTAATAGCCACATGCCCGAATGAAGATATTCACGCCCCCTGCTATGTCCACTACAGCCCTGAAGTTATTTGGGTGTGCCCAACCGGTTTTCTGTGCCAGCCAGCAGGCGCTTGATATTCTCACGATGCGCGTACCAGATGATCATTCCCATTACCAGTCCCATGAGCGCCTCTGGCAAAGCCTGAAATTTTATCCAGAAAGCCAGGGGCAGCAGCAAACCTACCCCTAAATTCACCAGGCTCATCACATCCACCAATTTCACGATCAAGAGCCAGAGAAATAGAAAAAGGAGGAAGATGGGTAGGCCAAAAAAAGCTGCCAGTATTCCGAAAATGGTTGCCACTCCTTTACCACCTTTAAACTTCAACCACACTGGGAAGATATGGCCCACCACGACCAGGATCGCGACGATAAAGACCTGCCAGTTTTGAGAATACCATTGCTTGACCAGTAAAGCGGGCAGGAAGCTTTTACAGAAATCCAGCACCCCGACAACCACACCCAGTTTCCAACCTAAATTGCGGCTGATGTTGGTCGCGCCGATGCTACCGCTCCCCGCTTGTTGGATGTCCATGCCCCGGCTTTTAGCCACTAAAAAGCCCACCGGAACCGAACCCAATAAATACGCCAGCATGCCAATAAGAATAAAAATAAAAATATTGTCCATTTCCTAATTAAACACCCCGAGGGGTATGTCGTTGCGGATGGATTTGGAAATAAAATCACGGCTCAAATAGATGCTCTATGAAGGATGGGTGGTTTTACGGTTTTATCTTTTTCAGGGAACAAAGAAACGGTTCAGATCTATATTGACGAGAAAGAAATCGAGAAAAAAGAAAATGATGAAATTTACAAGATTCGGACATCTGATATTGCAGCCACAGAGAAGTAGCAGTTGATCAATGCCAGACGAGGACAAGGTATCTTTCGTCAAAATATAATTAATGTAGATAGTGAATGTAGATTAACCCACGTCAATAATCATAAACTCTTAATCGCAAGCCATATAAAACCTTGGAGAGACTTAACCGATACTGAAAAACTTGATGGAAATAATGGTTTGCTCCTTTTTCCTCACATTTATAAATTATTTGATATTGGGTATATTACTTTTGCAGATGATGGGCATAGACTACGAAATGAAGAAGTTGATTTAATAATGAAAAAGTGGGGTTTAAATCCCAATATGAATATTGGTCGATTTTACTCCGATCAAAAAGGTATCTTGAATTCCACAGAAATCATATCTTTAAGGGCAATTAATCTTTTGGTAATGCTAGTAGACTAATTGTGTTACTGAATCTCTAATACTATATCCGAACTGGAATTTTGTCCTAATCCGCTCGGTCGTAGGTTCGAATCCTACCGGGCCCACCTGGTCCACCATCCTTTTCTTCTCACAAATATTTTCAATACGATATCCCCACATAATCATTAATATCCTCAGGAATTCGCTATTTCTACCAAGGCCATTTGCCTGGCGTAGGTGGACATGCAGCTCAAGGCTGTCGACCTGGTAGCAGACTCCGGCTTTTATTGGCTACCATTCAACAAGCTGGAGCTGAAATTTTACAACATCCGCCACATCCAGCCTCACACCGGTGAGCTGTGTGAGCGTTTCGGCGCCCTGGGTGAGATCTCGGTTGATTGGGTCGCAATGAAAGGATGGAATTAAGTTTCTAAATACGGGGTGCAGGTTCAAATTGCCCAGTTAGGGTATTGGATCTTTTGATGTTTATACAAAAGTTTCTAGCAGATTGTTTAAATAAGTATAATTGGCTCAGTAAAGGTAAAAAGAAAAATAACTATTTATCAAAAATCTGAGACGGAGCTGAAATGAATAAATATGGCGTCATATATTACACTCGGACAAATAACAGCAAGCGGGTCGCAGAGAAGATCGCCGATCAACTTTCTTGTGAATTGATCCAAATTACGGACAATATCAATTGGAAGGGGATCATCGGCTACTTAAAAGCTGGATTTTATTCTATGACTAATAAATCGGTGGATATTCAATTTCTTGGTCATTTGGAAGCCGCTGAAGAATATATTATCGTTGGTCCATTATGGGCTGGCGGGTTAGCTTCAGCAATGAAAACCTTGTTAGGTCAGTTCCCGCGTGACAAAGTGCATTTGGTTGTGACTTCAATTGGAAGCCATGTTGAAGATCGATCAGGATATTTATCCGTGCATGATATTACAAGTAATACAAATAATGAGGATGCAGTGATTGAAGATCTTGTGAAGGGCCTCCTGACCACCTAAGACACCTGCAGCCCTGGTTCTTCACAAAACCTATCACCGCGAGTAGCCATAGACGAACCTTCAGGGAAAGCAGGAATTTATCTATTCATCTTAAAGCCCGAGAGGAAAAACCCGCTTTTTTCTTCTCGGGCTTAGGTTCGAATTCCGTCCAAGGAAGCGGTGATTTCGAGATGCATTTGCCCCAACCCTTCACATACGGCCCAACCAATCCAGCGCCCCGGGAAGATCATCAAATAATCCAAAATATCCATAACGCCATTCATCAGACAGCATCTCCTCAAACCTGCTGCTCAGTTTCAGACCCGGTTTACGCACCACTTCCAGCCGCACCTGGTAAAGCCTGAGTTTATGCAGCACCTCACCGGCTACCCCGCTGCTCAGATCAAAAAAGCCTTCCGGTAGGTTTTCCGGGTATAGGACCAGGTTTTCCACCCCCACATTCCCGCAAGCCTCAACCAAGCGGCTGCTATTCGCAGCCTCAACAACAAAAGGTTCCCCTTCGGGGCCGATTCCGATCAGGGTACCATTACGGTCTGCTACCTTTAGATCCATGAGACTTTCTCCAATCAAAAATTCAAGTATTTAGTGCAGTGGTGATTTTTAAGAGGATCATAGCTCGTCTGCAAATGAAATTATAGCCCTGTTGAATTTTTATCAACATCCGCCCGATTGTAAGTTCCGACTAGCCGCATGACATACCGCCCACACAGGTGATTCCCATTTCTCCTCCAACATGACAAAAATCAATAAGTGCCGCAACCTTCTGTATCGCAACGGCGCGTGAATGATGCTCGTCTGTCCATCATC
>JAHYJN010000118.1 GCA_019428905.1 Candidatus Brevefilum sp. | reverse complement strand
CCCGGCGAAAACCGACGCCGTACAGTGAGCGCAGGATATCTTCCACCACATCCAGGTAGGTGTGCAGCCTGAGGCTGATGGTGCCGGGGTAGTCTAAAAAGTAAGGTGAACAGCCAAAGTTCAGCGGGGGCGCCAGCAATACGCCGCTCTGACGGGCAGCCTCGTCCGCCAAAGCCATGGGAATTTTGACATCGGTCAGCAAACTCAGGTAGCCATGCTGCTCACAGGCGCCCAACACCAGCATCACCCGGTCGTCATCTTTAAGGTAGGCTTCAACATCCATCCAGTTATGATTTTCAAAATGCATCATTTTCTCCTGATAGAATCGTACATCGTGTATCCCCACAGGGGGGATTCATTAGGCACATCTGCAATCCACTCGTCTAGATTCCTGACCGGTCAACTTCGGGACGCCCTGTTCGAGCATCTCACTCTTAAGTCACTGCTAGCTAAATGGCAGCTTACCCATCACATCACGATATTGACCAACCGACCGGGCACATAGATCACCTTTTTGGGCGTTTTGCCTGCCAGGTGAGCCTGCACCCCTTCACTCTCCAGGGCAGCCGCTTTGGCCTCTGCTTCAGCAATGGTCGCGGAGACAGTCAACCGGTCGCGCACCTTCCCATTCACCTGCACGATCAGGGTGATCTGTTCTTCTTTGGCCGCCTCTTCGTCGACCTGGGGCCAGGGCTGGTTATGAATGGAGTACTCGTGACCGGTGCGCACCCACAACTCTTCTGCGATATGCGGACAAACCGGCGCCAGCATGAGCAGGTAGAGATTTTCCGCCTCTAACCAATCAGGGGACCCAAAAGCGCCAACTGTTTTGGCAACGTTCATCTCATTGAGCAGTTCCATCAACCCCGAAACAATCGTGTTGAAGTTTAATGTCTCAAAATCGTGGGTGACTGACCTCAAAGTTTGGTGCACCTTGCGGCGTAATTTGCGCAAATCATCCTCGCTTGCCCCACCCGCAACTTCTGGCGGCTCGAGGAAGGTAAACCACACTTTACGCAGCCAGCGGATACTGCCCTCGATCCCGCTGCTGTTCCATGGGGCGCCCAGCTCCCACCGGGCGAAAAACATCAAGTAAGCCCGCACGGTGTCTGCACCGTAGACCTCAATCAGGTCATCCGGTGAGACCACATTCCCCCGGCTTTTTGACATCTTCTCGTGATCCTCGCCCAAGACCATTCCCTGGTTGCGCAACTGCAGCATGGGCTCATCACCCTTGGTAATGCCCAGGTCTCGGCAGGCCTTATGGAAAAAGCGGGTGTAGATCAGGTGCATGGTGGCATGCTCAATGCCGCCGGTATAGGTATCGACCGGCATCCAGTAGTCATACTCGCGCGGGTCAAAGGGACCTTGGTCGTAATCCGGGCTCAGGTAGCGCAGGTGATACCAGCTTGAGCACATAAACGTATCCATGGTATCGGTCTCGCGTTCAGCCTCCCCGCCGCACTTCGGGCAGCGGGTGAAGCGCCAGGTTGGGTGCAATTTGAGCGGGCTTTCACCGGTTGGCAGCCATTCCACATCCATCGGCAGTTCTACCGGCAGCTCGGCTTCAGGGACGGGTACTGCCCCACATTCGGGGCAGTGAATGATGGGGATCGGCGCGCCCCAATAGCGCTGACGGGAGATCAACCAGTCACGCAGGCGGTAGTTGACCGCGCCCTGTCCCACGCCCTTTTCTTCAATATAGGCCGTTGCCCGGGCAAAGGCATCCTCGCCCGGTGTACCGGTCAATGGACCGGAGTTCACCATTTCACCCGCTGCGGGGACGGCAGCTTCCATTTCATCAGAGACGATCGGCTTTTCACCCGGGGGTTGAATGACCACCACAATCGGCAGGTCGAATTTTCGGGCAAATTCAAAGTCGCGCTGATCATGAGCGGGTACCGCCATAATGGCGCCGGTGCCGTAGCCCATCATCACATAATCCGCGATCCAGATCGGGATGCGCTCCTCATTGACCGGGTTAATCGCATAACCGCCGGTGAACACCCCGGTCTTCTCCCGGTCCAGGGTCTCCCGTTGGATATCGCCCATACGCTCAGCCTGGGCTTGATAGTCCGTTATAGCGCCTGCCTGATCTGGGGTCGTGACCTGCGCCACCAAGGGATGTTCGGGCGCCAGCACCATGAAAGTCGCCCCCCACAGGGTGTCCGGCCGGGTGGTGAAGACTTCGATATCATCGCCTGCTTCGGTTTTGAATACCACCGAGGCCCCCTCAGAGCGGTTGATCCAGTTGGTTTGCAGGGTGCGCACCTGATCTGGCCAATCAATGCCCGAGAAATCCAGCAGCTCATCAGCATAGTTCGTCGTCCTGAAGAACCATTGGGTCAAGTGTTTCTTGATCACCGGGGTTCCACAGCGCTCACAGTGCCGGTCTTCCCCGTGCACCTGTTCCCGCGCCAGTGTCGTATTACAGTGGGGGCAGAAGTCTACCGGGGCTTCTTTCCGATAAGCCAGGTCATGATTAAAGAATTGTAAAAAGAACCACTGGGTCCACCGATAGTAACTTGGATCAGCAGAAATCGCTTCGCGGCGCCAATCGATCATCGTGCCCATCGATTTCAACTGCCGTCGCATGTTTTCAATATTGCGCGAGGTCCATACCTGCGGGTGAATGCCGCGCTGGATGGCAGCGTTCTCTGCTGGCAGGCCAAAGGCATCGAAGCCCATCGGGAACATCACATTAAACCCCTGCATTCGTTTGAAGCGGGCGCGTGCGTCTGAGGGGCTCATGGCATACCAATGACCGATATGCAAATCCCCCGAGGGGTAGGGCAGCATGGTCAGCGCATAGAACTTGGGCTTTTCAGGGTCAATCTCGGCGTGATAGAGACCATCTTCTTCCCACTGCTGCTGCCACTTGGGTTCGATCTCATCGGGTTTATACATGGGTATACTGGTTGGGTCTGGCATCGTCTTCTCCATTAATCAAAACTAAAATCCTCACACAAACCTGCTTTGCAACTGTTCAAGCCGTCCTGCTGCTTAAGAGTGGCCCTTTACCAACTCACGCTGAGCAGTTAGCCTGCGTTTAAACGAAAAAACTTCGTCCAGGCAGGGACGAAGTCAGACAACTCCGCGGTACCACCCTGCTTCCCAGCGCTCTATCAAGGCTGGACAGCTTGGGCCGCGCTAACGGGCGGTGGGCGTCGCTGGTTACTGGGGTTCACCAGCGCCATCTGTCCCGGCTAGGGACCGGCAAGGCGAGTTCGACCTTAGCGTGGCGTTCCGCAGACGCCGGCCGGGCTCTCACGCAGTTCCCGGTTCGCTGGCGGATAGTCTACTACTCCTGCCATGATGTTTTAAGTATAGCAATGATTGTAACACATTAAGGGGTTGAAATTCAATACAAAGATGCGTGGTGAATATCATCCTAATGTCGTCAATGGCATTTGTTGCGAAATTCTTTACACATCATTGATCTTCTCACACATCAGCTGTTTCATCCGTTCTATGGCCAACATCCTCCAGCTGATCACCCAAGCATAATCCTCCCGGTGCTTCGACCCAGGCATAGCGCACGCCTTCGATCAGCGGGCAGGGGAGCTTGTTTTGAAACAGCTCGCACTCCGGCCAACACCGTTTTCTCTCTGGGAGGATGCCAAGCTGCAGATCATCTGTACCGATGATGGTGCCTGTATCCGGCAACTGATCACAATCCAGCGTGATATCTGCAGTGAAGCGCGCATAGCACAGGCCCCTCAGCTCAGCCTGGTCCACGCCCTGCCTGGCTGCCAGGGTCATCAAGCTGACCGGACGTTTTGGGTTCTTGCGCTCGACCCCCACCATGCCCGCCTCTGTGAATTGGGCACAATCGCGATCACCATCTAATGCCGCTACAGTAAAGCTTATTTCCATCTCAATAATTCCTCACTCAAGGTAGAAATCGCATTCATTATAAATCACATCAGCACGGCAGGAAAAGCCGTCACCTGAAGCGCAATTGAACACCTTAATGTGGGGAGTAGGTACGACGTTAGGGATGAGATATGTTTTAAGGGGACTGTCCCAAAAGCCAAAATCCAAATGAATATTAACACTTACAATAAAGCCTTCCCCTGGAGCGTAGCGGAACACCTTTATGGGCAGAGGAGGTACAACGCGAGGGATGAGACATGTATTAAGCCTTCCCTCGGGGGAAGGTGGCGCCCCGCAGGGGCGACGGATGAGGGGTGGTAAATCTACCTATGGAGGAACTTGTCACCTACCAGCTGACGATTAAGCCTTCCCCCAGGGCAAGGCATTCACTCATTTTGAATGATGAAGCTATTATATGAAGATCAGAATTGCGATGATGGATTAATGGCCGTTTACTTTATCTCCACAATATGCGGATGGATATTTACCAGCATGACCGTTTTGGTGGTTGCCATCAAAACAATAATTAATGTGTTGCTATTTTATGTTTG
>JAHYJN010000032.1 GCA_019428905.1 Candidatus Brevefilum sp. | reverse complement strand
CACACAATTGGCGCAGGTCATCCCCAGGATGGGAAGGGTAAGGTGTTTTTGGATTGACATGGTTTTTACTCAACTGCAGGATAATTGATCTCTGCCAGGGTATCTTTGAGGATTTGTTCCGTGGCGGGATCGTCAAAAGTGATCGCTACCAACCGGGTTTGGACATCGGCATCAACTTTTTCGACGCCTTCGATGTCCGACAGTTCCATGGTGATGGTGTGTGTGCAATGGTGGCACGAGATATTGGGTACTGAATAGGTTACGGATTTCATTATTTATCTCCTTATTTTGTTTATACTTTGTTAGCGGTTTCGAATACTTCTGTGATCTCTTTTAACACCCGGGTGCGCTCAAGGGGGTCTTCACCCTGGATGGCGCTCAGCAGGCAGCTGTTGAGGTGGCCGTCCAGCAGGTTGGCGCTGATCTTGTTGAGCGCGGCTTGCACCGCGTGGATCTGGCGGATGATGTCAATGCAGTACTGGTCGTTTTCGAGCATCCGCTGGATCCCACGGATGTGGCCTTCAACGATCTTGAGCCGCTGGATGTTATCGTGATGGTCGTGTTCCATAGTCGTCTCCGATCCCCCCCAGGGGGGGAGGGTGTAAAGTGTATAAATAATACCATAATCATCCAGATATGTCAAATCTGGTTTACAGATTCCCCTATACCCTGTTTTCCTGTTGCTAAAACAGTATAATAAGCAACGGTTTGTGAATGGAGATTGTCTGAATGAAGGATAAACATATCGGATTTCTGGCAATGGTGATCGCCTCTTTGGGATTGGCTGTGGCAGTGATGCTGATGAAAATTATTCCCCAGGTGACTCAAATGCCGCCGCAGCATATCGCAATCTGGCGTTTTGCACTGGCAACGCCGCCATTGTGGGTCTATCTCTGCTTTCAGCGACACCCCAGGCAAGGGGCTTTAACCCATCCTTGGCGCTTTTTAGGGTTGGGTGTTATTTTTTCGATCGCTAGCTTTTCCGCCATATTCGCACTGCAGCTTCTATCTTCTTCGGTCTATGTGATCTTGATCTATATCTATCCTTCCCTGGTGGTGCTGTATGCCTTACTGAGCGGTGCTTCAGTACCGCGCTTGTTTTGGTTGGGACTGCCCCTAACCCTGGTTGGGCTATTTTTAACGACCTTTGAGTTTGGCGCTGTCCTCACGATCGATCCGATCGGTATGTTAATCACGTTGATCAATGCACTGGCGCTAGCGGCTTACATGCTCCTATCTGAGAAGGTTTTCAAAGCACTTGATGAACCGATCGTTGGGTCGACAGCCGTGTTGACCGGAGCCATGCTGGTAGGGCTGTCCCTGATCCCTTTCTTGGGGGTCAGCGCCCCAAACAACTTAGTGGGGTGGGCTTTGCTGGTCTCGTTTGGGTTTTTTGGCACCCTGATGCCGATTGTAGCAATGAACATCAGCTTGAAAAAATTAGGCGCAGCCCGAGGATCGCTGATCATCACTTTACAGCCGGTACTGACGGTCTTGATGGCGCTGGCCTTTCTGAACGAATCGCTGACCTTTCAACAATGGGTAGGGGGCGGGTTGGTGATCCTGTCCATCATCCTGTTGCAGCGCAGCCCTGATCGGGTTGTGAAATCGGCAAATCAGAGCGTAGAAATTACATGCCAATGAACAACCTTTTTGTGAACAAGTCAAATCAACCTCCCGCGCGAGATTACACCTTTTGTAAATCCGTTTGGATAACAATAATCCCGATCAGAAATCTATGAAAAACCTAGACCACTCAAACACGCCCAACCAATGGGGCAAAATTGTCCTGCTCACCGGCGCTAATTTTACGCTGATTGCTGGGGCTGGCTTGTCAACCGCCATGCCGGCCATGTTGATTGCGTTCGGCGATGTCCCAGGGGCGGCGTTGTTGGTCTCATTAATTGTCACTTTGCCAGCGCTATTTGTTGTGCTGGGCGGTCCTGTAATGGGCCTGCTGACAGACCGCTTTGGCAGAAAACCAGTACTGGTCGGTTCGATTTTGATCGGTGGGTTAGCTGGCAGCGGCGCGTATTTCCTGACCCATATCTTTGCCATCTTGTTGACACGTGCCCTGGTTGGTTTATGTATTGCTGGTGCAACGACTGCCACCAATGCCTTGATCGCTGATTATTTTTCAGGTCAAAAACGGGCGAAATTCATGGGGTACCAGTCTGCTTTTGGGGGGTTGAGTGTGATCTTTTTCCTGCCAATCGGTGGTTTCTTGGCCGACATCACCTGGGAATACGCTTTCTTGGTTTACTTGTCTGTGCTGTTGATCTTTGTCCCTGCCCTGTTTGCCATCCATGAGCCCAAAGTCAGCCGACAGCCAGCAGGATCAGCCAATCGATCGCGTTTGACCCTCACACCATCACTGGGATTAATCTATACAGGGACCTTCATCCTGCATTTTGCATTTATGACCATCCCCGTCTACATTGCCTATTACATGGCTGACCTGCTGGGTGTGGGTGGGTTTGAAGTTGGCCTGGTAGGCGGGCTGTCTGGCCTGCTGACTTTTCTGGGGGGGATGGTTTATGAACGGACGGGTAGGCGTTTATCCTACCAAAGCCTGTTTGTTGGCGGTTTTTTGTTAATGGGGGGTGGATTCACCGCGCTCGCTGTCGCAAATACCTGGACATTGGTGATTTTGGGGCAGGTGATTGCTGGATTTGGCATGGGTTTGAATATGGCCAACCTGACCACCTGGCTGGCCCATGAAGCCAGCCCTGAGATTCGCGGGCGAGCCAATGGCGTTTTTGTGACCCTGATGTTTTTAGGCCAGTTTGTGACCTCCCTCGTGTTCACGCCGATTGTCACCCAGACGAGTTACCATTTTGGTTTTTTATTAAGTGCCATTATTCTTCTCAGTTTTGGGTTTTCGAGTTTGCTGATAAGTAGATCTTTCAGTCCAAATGTAAAAGCCTGACTGGTGGAGCGTAAGATGTAGCACAGGAGGGTGGCTTATGAAAGGGTTCGTTGATGCGTAAAAAAACGGGTTTAGGCGGGGCAGCAGGTGCGCTGGGGATGTTAGTCTTTGCGCTGGGGGGACTGTTGGTCATCAATGGGTTTTCCCTGGATCAGATTACTTTACCAAGCAATGCCTTCCTCAGCCTGATCCTGATGCTGATGTCACCAGTTGCGGGCGGTTTCTTGGCGGGCTTGATTGCGCAGGAGAATTCCAGACAGGCTGGCTTATTAGCTGGGTTAATGGCCGGCTTGGTGATGCTAATGGCCTGGTTGGTATTGGTGGGTATCTTATGGGAAACCATCCTGAGTGGGCTGGTGGTGACCTTTATGTGGATACTTTTATCCCGCTTGGGGGCTGGTTTTGCCCAAACCAGCCAGTAAATGCTCGTGATCATCAAATACTTCTAATTATTCTAATAAAATTCCGATAATTTTCATGTACAATATCATCAGCAAGATGTGATAAGCATGCTCATCTTCTTCTCCTTTTCTATTGAACAACCCTCCTGGTGTGATGCCGGGAGGGTTGTTCTTTGTATGTTAATGATTCTGGGGTTGATGATCGGTTAGCGACCGCGGTAAGCCGCTACCGGGATGACGATCACCCTACAGATGCGCTCATCTTGCATGCGGCTGTACAAGCGGGGGTCTAACTCTTCTGCGGTACTGGAGGTGGTGATGACGGTTGGCAATTCAGCATTGTAACGATAGTTGAACAGTTGATAGAGCTTTTCACGCGCCCAGGGTGTGGCGGATTGGGTGCCCAGGTCATCGAGGATCAATAAGCGGGTGGTGCGGATTTCTTCAAAGCGTCTGTCAAGAGAAATGGTGCTGTGGGGGCTGAACGTTGCCCGCAAATGATCGAGTAAGTCAGGAACGCTGACCATTAAAGGCGGGAACCCCATGCCGGCCTGGTAGTTCCCGATGGCAGCTGCCAGGTGGGTTTTCCCGCTCCCATAGGGGCCTGTTAGCAAAATCCAACCCCGGGGGTGTTCAGCGAATTGGCGAGCGGCATCAAAGGCTTGTTTTAAGTCTTTCAGATCCTGGGCGGGGAGTTTCTCATTTTGGCGCAGGCTGAAGTTTCCAAAGGTCTGCCGGCTGTGCAGTCCAAGGGTTGAAAGTTCAGGGTGCCCTGTGTCATCTGCGGGGTTGCGATAATCAGGTGCCAGGATTTTGACAACAGTCACCAAGTTGGGGTCCTGCAGGCGGGAACGAATGCGGCCTTCAAAATCGTTGATCAGGAAATTACTGGTAACGACTGTCGGGAGCCGGTTAATGTAGCGGTGGTTGATGATCTGGTAAATTTTTTCACCTGCCCAAGGTGTGGCGTTGTGAGTACCAAAATCATCCAATATCAACAGGGGAATATCTCGGATTTCCTCGAACCGTTCTTCGAAGCTCATATCTCCCCCGGTATAAGCATAGCGCAGCCAATCGAGCAGGTCGGGTACCGTCAGAAACAAGGTTGAAACGCCGGCCTCAATCGCGTGGTTGGCGATCGCTGCCCCCAGGTGGGTTTTTCCGCATCCATATCGACCCAGCATTAACAACCAACCCTGGCGATGTTCAGCAAAGTTGAAGGCTTGGTTAAAGGCATTTTCGATCGAGTCCGCCTGGAGTTTGCCCAATCCAACATGACCGCGTTTTTCAAAATTATCAAAACGCAGGTTTTTAAGGGCTTCGAGGCTGCTCATCCGAAACAAACGTGTGCGTGCAGACTGGGTGATCTCCTCTGAGCGGCAAGAGCAGGGGATCATTTTTCCAAAGTCCGGATGATCGATGGGCAAGTCACGGCGTAAATAGCCGATGCCGCCACAAATCGGGCAGTTTGGGTCACCCGGAAATTTTACCTGGCGGATTTCTCCGCTGGCATCTGCACCCTCTTGATTAGCGCTTGAGCCAGCTTTTTCGGTAGCTTTCTGGATCTTGTGGATCGTTTTGTCGATTTTGCTCATTTCCAAATCCTTCTTTTTGCCAGCGTTTTAAGATCGCCTGGACGTATTTCCATGTGCGCACATTCCGAGTCACTGCAATTTGGATAGCCTCCCGGATCCAGGATGCCGGGTATGTCGCTTCGTCCTCTTTGAGAATTTCAGCCATCATGGGAGTGATGATACCGATATTCTTTTCGTACAATTCAAAGATATTTGGTCCCTCATCCACGAGGTTAATCGCCTGACGGCCTTGAGAAAAGTCCTGCCAGGTGCCATTTTGGATCGCTCGCACCGCTGCCTGGCCCTGGGGGGTGTTGATGAAGAAGTAGACTTCATCCATCCAATCCAATTCTGCTTCCAGCACAGCGTGCTGGTCCACCAACCCTGTCAGAGCGGAGCGTAAGCCCGGCTCATCAGCCATCATCTCCATCAGGGAGGGGTCGGATGTGAAATCAGTATACCTAAAGTAGCGCACATTACCCGGCTGCTGTTCTGTGTGCCAAAACATGTACAGTAAAAGCCTTAATTGGCTCAGGTCGTTGATCTGCGGTAATAATTGGGTGAAGAAGGCTGATGGCAGACGGACAACCGCGTTGCTGTCTTCAGAGAAACCGGTAAAGGGGGATGTGAATTGGGATGCCATAGGATAATTTCCGTCAGCCTTCAAATGCCGGACCCCTGGCAGCGTTTTCAAACTTCGCCAGTTCTTCGATGAAAACCAGGCTGATGCCGGGGTGTGTTGGCCCGTTGCGGTGTTTGGCCACGATCATCTTGGCTTCATTTTTTCGTTCGACAGCCTCGCTGGTTGGGTCGCGGTCGATGAACATGACGATGTCAGCATCTTGCTCAAGGGAGCCTGATTCGCGCAGGTCTGACAATTGAGGTCTTTTGTCTGTGCGGTGCTCAACCGCACGGGAAAGCTGGGCTGCGGCGAGGACGGGGACATTTAGTTCTCGGGCGAGCACCTTGAGGTTGCGTGAGATGTTTGAGACCTCCTGGACGCGGTTATCGGTGCGGGTGTCGCCGGTCATCAACTGCAGGTAATCAACGATCACCAGGTCAAGCCCAAATTCGAGGTGCAACCGCCGGCACTTGGTGCGCAAAGAGAGGGGTGTGATGGCAGGGGTGTCATCCAGGAAGATCATGGTCCGGTCGTAAGAATCCAGTGCTTGGAAAAAGATGTCCCACTCGTTGTCATTGAGGCGTCCAGTGCGTAAGCGTTGGGTGTCGATGCGGGTATCCATAGCGATCATACGCTGCAAGAGCTGTTCGTTGGACATCTCCATGGAGAACATGGCGACGTGTTTCTTGTTAACCAGGGCAGCATTACGCATGGTCCCGAGCAAAAAACCTGTTTTACCGGTACCGGGTCGTCCGGCTATAATCAGCAGGTCGGATTTTTGCAGACCGCCCAATAGGTGGTCAATGTCGATCAAACCGGTTGGAACACCATAGATGTCATCCGGCCTTTTAGCTAGTTCGTCAATCCGGTCATAATACTCTCGCACAACGACCTTGATCGGTACGAGATCGCGTTTGATCCGGCGTTCACTGATGTTAAAGATTGCCTTTTCAGCTTCATCAACGACCACATCCACAGATTGGTCCTGCTGGTAGGCCAGGCGTGCAATTTTATTGGCAGCTTCAAGCATGCGGCGCCGGATGGCGTTTTGTTCGATGATGCGGCCGTAAGATTCGGCATGGTACGCATTGGGTGACTGGTTGATCAGGGAGATAAGGTAACCGCGTCCGCCGATTTCATCCAGTTGACCACGGTTTGTGAGGGTCTCTGTCAGGGTCACCAGGTCGATCGGTTGCTTAATCTCACTCAGCTGCTGGAAAGACTCCCAAATCCAACGGTTGCGAACAAGGAAAAAATCCCCTGCGGCTAAGAATTGAGCGACATCCAGGTAGACCTCTGGGTTGATCAACACAGCACCGATTAAAGCCTCCTCCGCTTCGCGATTGCTGGGCTGGCTCATTGCGTCAGAAAAAGAGTTATCCGTAAAGTCTATATCACTCATGGGCGCCTAATATCACTTTTGGGTCAAAGGGGTAATAAACCCCAGTGGTGCAAAAAACCGGGGTTCAGCCGCAACTGAAATCGCCCGGTTATGGAATCTTTAACAATGATTGCGCGATCAATCCTCGTCTTCCTCACCCGGGTCAAAGTCGTCAACGTCAAAATTTTGAAGAAAATCTTCAAACACATCTAGGTTTTCCTGCTCCAAATTTGTTGCGTGTTCTTGTTCGACATCACTAGCATCCTGATCTGAAATATCTTCTTCAGGCACGATACCCGCCTGGTTCATCACATCTTCTGCAACCATGATGGGTGCCCGCATCCGGGCTGCTAACGCCAGGGCATCTGATGGACGGCAATCGACATGTCTGCGGCTGCCGTCGATTTCGAGGACGAGGTTGCCATAGAATACATCATCCGAAAGAGAACTAACTTCAACCTGGATTAATTGTGCATTGAGGGATTGGATCAATGTTTTTAGCAAATCATGGGTTTGCGGTCTGGCCACCTGGATATCTTGCAGGGCGATCGTGATGGCTTCAGCTTCGTAGAGCCCGATCCAAATTGGTAGGTAACGTTCTTTGTCAACTTGTTTTAATATCACGATGCGTTGTTGATTGGTCAGGCTGACTCGGACACTATCGATTTCAACCTCGATCATTCTGGGCATGGGATTCTCCTGCGGTAACCAAGATGAAATTGATTCTAACACGAGCCAGAACAAGACGCAACCGATCGCGAATATTGCGACGATTCTTTAAGGTTTTCGAGTATAATCGAGATAAATCAACACGCCAAAGCAGGGTTAGATTATTGTTCATAAAATTAATCACCAACTTTGACACACAGGTTCTTTAATGCTTGATTTATAGGCATCATCCAAAGAATCTTTCGTTGATAAACGAAACGAATAGCGTCATTCGTGTTATATGGTATTATCGAACGATTTTTTTACTGCGTTCTCGTTTTAAAGTTGATAACACCTTTATGACGGTAACTGGAAGGAATAATTTTGCGACCCAATGATGAAGTCGTGATCCTGATCATTGAAGGCGGTAGAGGAGATTACTCCTCCTTTGGTGAGGAATTGAGTCAAAAAGGCTATCAAGTCACGCAGGCATCCAGCGGTACTGCGGGTCTTGAACTATTGAATGGTGTCAGACCCCATGCGGTGATCGTCGATGCTGCGTCTCTACGAACCAGCGGCATACGGATCTGCCAATCCTTTAGAATGGCTGATGACTCAGTACCAATCATCTTGATCATTGAGAAGGGCCGGTCGCTTCCTAAGAATGTTGACGCCAATCTTGTGCTCAATCTGCCTTTTACCATTCAGAAATTGATCAATCGTTTGCACGCCTATCATCCGACCGAGGATAAATATGTGCTGCAGGTGGGCCCGATTGAATTGAATACCCACACCCAGCTTGTCACCTGTCATGATAGGCAGGCTAAGTTGACGCCACGCTTGGTGAAAATCCTGCAAATGTTGATGGAAAATAATGGAAAGGTCGTCGGCCGCGATCCGCTGTTTAAAGAAATCTGGGATACCAACTACACCGGAGATACTCGGACCCTCGACGTACACATCAGCTGGCTGCGGCAAGTCATTGAAGAAGACCCGCGCAACCCAAAATTGATCCGGACAGAACGGGGCGTGGGCTATATTCTTGAAGTGTGAGACCTATCTTTCCTAGGAAGAAATTTCAAAAACCCCCCTGGTGGGGTTTTCTTTTGCCCGATAAGCGTGTCATAATAATTGTGTTAGACCAGGTTAAATTCCTAAACTGGTCTTTACGCTATATTTCAATTACCAACTATGATAAGGTGATCATGGACTCGAAAAACACAAAAAACTTCTTATTAAGCTGTGCAGTGATCGTGGTGGTCACCTGTCTCTGCTTGGGCTTGGTCTTAGCAGCCGGTGTTGGGCTGACGATCTTACGTCCGGTCGATTTTAGACCCGGGCAAGAGGTCACACCACCTCCTAGCGAGACCTATGAAGGGCCGGATGCGATGCTGACGCCAGAAGCTGAACGCCCTGAAGGGGAGTTGCCAGAAGCTGAAGAATTGCCGCCAGATGTCGCTGAAATTGTGCTGGAGATCGAAGCGCAAGTTAGCCAGATTCGGGGGTTGACCTTGCAAAAGCCTGTCCCGCGCATCCTGATGTCGCCTGAGGAACTTGAAGATATTGTGGTAAACGAGTTCTTTGCGGATTATTCAGATGAGGATGCCCGCCAGGATGTTTTGGTATTATCTCTATTGGGTTTGCTGCCATCAGATTTTGATTTAAAGAATTTCTACAATGACCTGTACAGTGAGCAAATATCAGGATTCTATGATAGTGAGACGGGTGAAATTTACATCCTTAAAGGGACGAGCTTCGGTGGTAGTGAGAAATTGACCTATGCCCATGAATTCACCCATGTTCTCCAGGATCAAACATTTGGGTTTGAAACCGGTCTAAATTATAACGAAGAAGGATGCGAAACGGATTCAGAACGGTGTGCAGCCATCCAATCATTAATTGAGGGTGATTCCTCACTGACTGAAATCCTCTGGTTTCAAACCTATGCCACACGGGACGATTACAAAGATATTGTGCAAATCTTTGAGGATTATGCCAGCCCGACACTGGACGCTGCGCCACCGTACATGGCATTGGACCTGTATTTTCCATACGAGAAGGGTTTTGCATTTGTTGAATTTCTTTACAATGAAGGTGGTTATGATGCGGTCAACGCTGCTTATGAAAAACCACCCCTCTCGACAGAACACATCTTGCACCCGGAACGTTACCCCAGTGACAAGCCCGTGAGGATCACATTACCAAACCTGGAGGAGACATTAGGCGCCGGTTGGGTGCTTTTTGACCAGAATGTCATGGGAGAGTGGTATACCTACCTGATCTTGAGCCAGGCGTATGAGGAAGCTTATCGGATAACCGATGGACAAGCTTCAGCAGCAGCAGAGGGATGGGGCGGTGATGCTTATGCGATTTACCTCGATGAACAAACCGATGAAGTCATTTTTATCTTGGATTTGGTCTGGGACACAGCCCAGGACGCGGATGAGTTTACGGATGCCCTGTCACAATACGCAGATCAACGCTGGGACGTAGCCAACCAACAGATCAATGGACAACTGACCTGGACAGGACAGGAAGGCACAGTGGTCTTGACCCGCGCGGGTGACCGCACCCTGTGGATCATTGCCCCGACCGATGGATTGGCTGAGCTGCTTCTTTTCGAGCTCCAATAATGGGTCACTCGGCGATCGTTTCTGGTCAGATTGATCTAACGCAGGTGAAGGGCTTCCTGTTTGATGTGGACGGCACCCTGAGCGACACCGATGATCACCTGGTTGAAAGGATTTCAAGGCGATTAGCACCCCTAGCATGGCTGTGGAAAAATCGAGATCCTCGCCCCTTTGCCCGCTGGTTTGTCATGACAGCTGAATCGCCGGCTAACACGCTGTACAGCCTGGCGGATCGCTTGCACCTGGATGCATACCTGGCAAAGCTTTATGATTGGTATTCGCGTAGGCGGCATGCGAAAACCCCTGCCCATGAGCGATTTTGGCTTGTGCCGGGTGTCAAACCCATGCTTGATGAATTGAAGGGTCGTTATCCGCTGGCTGTGGTGAGTGCGAGGGATAGGAACACCACCCTGCACTTCCTGGAGCACTTTGACCTTATGTCAACCTTTGAGGTTGTTGTAACCGCCCAAACTTGTCAGCATACGAAACCTTTCCCGGATCCGGTGGTTTTTGCTGCACAAGCGTTGGGATTGGATGCGCAACAATGTGTGATGGTGGGGGATACAATCGTAGATGTGATTTCCGGAAAATCCGCCGGCGCGCAGACGATCGCTGTGTTGTGCGGTTTTGGGACCCAACGCGAGCTTGAACGGGCTGGCGCAGACATGATCCTTTCATCGACAGCTGATCTTATTCAGCTATTTAACGACGATAATGGTCACCCCCGAGAAACGTAACTTTTCATTTGTAATTGGTTATAATAGGTGGCATTCACGATCACGAATGGGTTCAAACCGACGCGGGTACAATTGTGACGGATTGGTGCGATGCGTGATCATTGAGGAGCGTGACACGTATGAGCGAATCAGACAATCAAAAAATCAAACCTTTTATAAAAAAATACCCCTGGCCCCGCCGGCGATTCATTCGCAGGGTGCTGATCACAGCGATTGATGTCGCTGCTAGCATCCTGACCCGTTGGGAGGTTACAGGCCGAGAGAATATCCCAAGCCAAGGGCCATTGCTGGTGGTCGGAAATCATTTTCATTTCCTGGATACTGTTGCCCCGATCTTCACCACAGGTTGGCCGATTGAGTTTATTGGCGACCTGGTGATGCCCAATGCGCCGCCCATCATGCGGTTGTTTCCCAATGCCTGGCAGACATTAAAAATCCAGCAGGGGACGCCGAACTTTGAAGCGTTGCTAGCTTCACAAGCGATCCTGGCCCAGAAGGGGGTGCTGGTGATCTATCCGGAGGGGCATGTTCATCCTGGTCCGTTACGCCCGGCTTTACCTGGTGCAGCCTACATGGCGCTGCGTACCGGCGTGCCAATCTTACCGATGGGCACCATCAGTGATAATGACTGGAAGCTGTTTGAAACGATCTCTGAAAAGAAACGTCGGTTACAGATTTTCACGCAGATCGGAGAGGTTTTTGGACCCATTGAAACGAGCAACCCCGAAAGACCAACTCGGGAAGAGATTAAAGCGGCGGGAGATTTGATTATGACCAAGATTGCAGCCCTGCTGCCGCAAGCGTATCGGGGTGAATTTGATCCCGAGCTGGCATAATCAACGAATAAGGATGAAAGAAACAGAGGTTGCAATAAATTGGCAACCTTTTTTCATCTATAATCAGTGTAGAAGTTCCTGAGTCCGTGTTTTGGGATGAATCTAATAAATTTTTGATAAGATGCACTTAAAATTGATGTAAAGTAAGAAATAAGGATGGCTTTATGCAGTATCGAGATTATTATCAGATCTTAAATGTCAGTAAAACCGCCAGCCAGGATGAGATTAAGAAAGCTTATCGTAAACTGGCCCGTGAATATCACCCGGATGTGAATCCGGATGATCCGAATGCAGAAGAGAAGTTCAAAGATATTAACGAAGCCTACCAGGTGCTTTCAGACCAGGAAAAACGCGAGAAATACGATCGCTTTGGCTCACAGTGGAAGCAATACCAGCAAACCGGTGGACGCGCAGAGGATTTTGACTGGTCTCAATGGGCGGCACAAGGGGGGCGCGGTGGGACGCAGTATCGAACGGTTTCGCAAGAAGAGTTTGAGCAAATGTTTGGCGGCGGTCTGGGCGGATTTTCCGATTTCTTTGAAACCCTGTTCGGCGGCATGTCCGGCGCCAGAGCAGGCCGTAGATCAACAGGTCAACCTGCGTACCAGAGGCAAATTCGGGGTCGGGATATTGAACATCCCGTCGAAATTACCCTGGAGGAAGCTTTTACTGGGACAACACGCTTGCTGACCTATGAAGATGGTCGGCGGATTGAGGCGACCATCCCGCCCGGCGTAAAAACGAGCTCAAAGATCCGCTTGAGCGGTCAGGGTGCCGGCGGCTCGGATGGGTCCGGTGATTTGTTTCTGAAAATTAAGGTGCTCCAGCATGCAAAATATCAGCGGGATGGCGATGATTTACGGATTAACCAACCGGTGGATTTTTTCACTGCGCTATTTGGCGGTGAGGTGATGGTCACCACAATCGATAAATCCGTTAAGCTCACCATTCCACCGGAGACCGATTCAGGAAAAACATTCCGGTTGAAAGGGCTGGGGATGCCCAAATTAAGCAAACCTGGTCAACGCGGTGATCTGTATGCCACACTCGAGGTACAGGTACCTAAGAACTTAAGCCCGAAACAAAAAGAAGAATTTAAAGCCTTACAACAATCATTGGGTGATAAGGGACCATCAGCATAAACAAGCTTTACACAAGGGTTTATCCCCCCACAGGAGTTGATCGCTATGACTTCAATCCAGGTATTTTTAGACGAAAGCGCACAAACGAAAGCCGCCATCGACCTTTTTATCGCATCAGCGCGCTCAGCTATTGAAGAGAGGGGGATATTTTCTGTTGCGCTTTCAGGGGGCAGCACACCCAAGATGGTATATACCGGCTTAGCGGAACCTGACTGCCAGGAGCGGCTCGATTGGGCGAATATTCACCTGTTTTTTGGCGATGAACGCCATGTGCCGCCGGATCACCCTGACTCAAATTTCTTGATGGTGAAAGACTCACTGCTGGATAAGGTCTCAATCCCTGCAGAAAATATCCATCGGGTCAAGGCGGAGATGGAGCCGCGCATGGCTGCATTCAGCTACGAAGATGATTTGCGGGCGTTTTTTCATGAGGCGCGGCCGCGGTTTGACCTGGTTCTGCTGGGGATGGGAACGGATGGTCATACAGCGTCATTGTTTCCTAAAACCGCCGGGTTGAATGAGGAGCAGCGCTGGTTTATCGCCAACCAGGTACCTTCGCAGGGCGGATGGCGATTAACCCTGACCAAGCATGCCATCAATGCGGCGCGCAAGGTCGTGGTGCTGGTCAGCGGTACTTCAAAGGCTGAAATGCTGGCAGAGGTGCTGACTGGGTCCTATGGCCCGCTGAATAGGCCGATCCAGTTGATCTCGCCCACAGAAGGTGAGATGATTTGGCTGGTGGATCGGGATGCTGCCAGCCGTTTACTCGATGCGTAAAAGCAGTGACAAACAACCTGCTTCCAGTAAAATTTACGATTTCCCTGCCACTTCTTGCCCTATGAATGGAAATGACCGATATGCATCTAACCCCCTCTTTTTTACAGCAATATCCGCTGTTCAAGGCCCTTACGGATGAAGAACTCAACCAAGTCATCCCGCTGACCAGGGTTGAGAGTATTCGTAAAGATGCTTGTCTTTACCTGGCAGGAGAAACTTCGGATAAGCTGTATTTTGTGATTGAGGGGTGGTTTAAAGCGGAAAGAACATCTATGGATGGGCGGCAGGCTACCTTACGGTTCATGGGACCGGGTGAGCTGATCAATGAGCTCTCCATCTTCTCGACTGTGGTCAATGCTGTCACAGTGATCGCCATGGCGGATGCAAAGGTCTTAATTTTGGCGCAGAACGATGCCAAAACCTTTGATTTTTGGATTAATTAGCGCTTTACATGATCTGTTCACAGCAATGTGGATGGGTGGTTTATTGACCACAGCCATCGCCTTGATGCCGGCGATTAAGGGGAGCAGTGAAAAGCCCGGCTCATTAATAACGTTGCTAAAGGCTTATCACCGCCAATTGAGGGTGGTTGCAGTTGTGAGCATGCTTGGTTTGTGGATCACCGGTTTGTTGTTAAGCCGCCAGTCACCTGCTTCGGCTGGGTTTCTCAATTTCTCAGACACCTACAATATGCTGCTCTCAGTCAAACACTTGTTGGTATTTGTGATGGTTGGCATCGGGTTATACCGTGGCTATATCCTGGGGCGGAGAATAGAGCAATTCAATGCCAAGGATCAAAAAGCGTATGCGATTCTATTGATTATCAATACCTTGCTTGGTGTCGCTGTTGTCTTGTTAAGCGGAATTAGCGCTGTGATGGGCTAGCTGAGCTGAATGGATTTGATCATTGAGCGTTCTAGTATCAGCTGGTTAACCATGCTTCACACGCTGATTGATTAATACCAATCACCCAAACTTAAGCCAGTTGATCCGCTTAATTTATACAATCCTGTTAAAAAATAATAAGAAAACACTTAGATTCGACCTGCTTGACCTAATATTATCGGGGGTGCTATGATTCTATCTATGTATTTACGTGGTAGTAAGTGGTCGATGAATAAACGCCGGCAGCGATCGAACCCCTTGTTAATCGCTTTTCTGGTCATCGCAATTGGCGCTTTGATCTACATCAATGCCAATGTGATCCCAGCTATGCCGCCGCCCTTTGTGCCTAC
This sequence comes from Candidatus Brevefilum sp., assembly GCA_019428905.1. Lineage (GTDB taxonomy): Bacteria > Chloroflexota > Anaerolineae > Anaerolineales > Anaerolineaceae > Brevifilum. The sequence goes on along the minus strand of JAHYJN010000032.1, from coordinate 18,318 downwards.
CCCGACGCCAACCCGCAGCCCGTTATCCTATGCCGAAGAAGCAGAAGGTTATTTAGCCGAGGGGAGGATTGGTATGGCAAAGGAGTCCTTCCAGGCAGCGATTAAGGCCAATCCCCAGGAAATCTCGAATTACCTGAATTTAGCGAAATTACAGTTGTATGGTGCTGAGTATGAGGCGGCCAGGGTCAATGCTGAAAATGCATTATTGTTGGATAATACGCGCCCGTACGCCTATTCGCTGCTGGCCTGGGCCAAAGGCTACCTGGATGAATTTTTAGAAGCCGAGGCTGACATCCGCTCAGCTTTGGACCTTGACCCAAGTTATGCTTTAGCCCATGCGGTTTATGCCAATATCCTTGCCAGGCGTGTGGCTAATAATTTGGGTGAAATTGACACCCTTGAGCGTGCGATTGAACATTCGCAGATGGCGATGGCGATTGACCCGCAATTATTAGAAGCTCGCTGGGCGCGCGGCTATGTGTTAGAGATAACGGGTAATTATCAAGAAGCCATCGAACAGTTAAAATTCGCGATTGAGATCAACGATTCAATCGCTGAGCTGCATATGGCGCTGGGTCGGAATTACTTCACCGAGGACGAATATGACCAGGCCGTGTTTGAATTCACCAAAGCTTATTCGCTAAATCCCTCTGATCCGGAGCCCAACTGGTATATCTCCCGGGTATATTCCCGCATTGGTGAGTTTGCTAAAGCGGTTCAATACGCTGAACAGGCGGTAAACGATGACCCCTCTAACCCGCGATTACATGGAAACCTGGGATCGATGTACTTTCGCAACCTGCAGTACAACCAAGCGATTGGCTCACTGGAACTCGCTGTACGCGGCGGGGTGACTGACGGCGGTGTGGTAGTTGAAGGGTTACCGTTGAGTTATTCGATGACGGTGATGGAATTTTACAGCCGTTATGGTTTGGCGCTGGCTCGGGTAAACCGCTGCAGTGAAGCAGTCCAAGTTGCCCAGGCGATGCTGCAGACCGTTCCGGATGACCCGACCTCGGTATTTAATGCAGAGGAGATCATAAATATCTGCCAGGAATTTCAAGAGAATCCACCGGTGCCCACGCCAGAAGAAGAAGATGCTGAGGATGGAAATGCTTATCAACCTCAATTTGATTTCAAAATAGGAGGCTAGCGGCAGGTATTGCTAGCTGTCAGTTATGTATTTACAAGGTAAAGACCCCAGTTTCCGTCATACGACAAAAAAATCCAATCCCTACCGGGTTCTGGTATTTTTAGTATTGATCGTGTTTTTTATGACCTTATTGACAGGGATTGTAAAAGGCGATGTGGAACCTTTGTTCCTGCCGACCCCCACGCCAACCCGATCAACGGATTCATACGTGGTGGAGGGGCGCACCCATTTTGAGGCAGGCAACCTGGAAGCAGCCATTGCTGCCTTCAGGCGGGCAACCACCCTTAATCCGGATGATCCCCAGCTATTTGCAGAACTGGCGCGCATCCAAACCTATTCTTCAGCGATGATGACCACCGATGCTGAACGCTTACTCCGTTTGGGTGAAGCCCTGGACTCGATTGATCGAGCAAAAGAACTGGCACCAACCAGCAGCGAGGTGCTGGCTATCCGGGCTTTTGTGCTGGAGTGGAATTCGAGCACTTTGCTTGTTGATGAAGAAACTTCTGTGGATTTGTTGAACCGGGCAGAAGCTGAGGCGTTGATGGCATTGCAAATCGACAATACCAACACCCTAGCTTTGGCGTATTATGCAGAAGTTCTGGTGGGACAGAAAAAATGGAACCAGGCTTACCAATATATTCAACAGGCCGTAGAGCGCGACCCGACCCTGATGGATGTTCATCGCATTATGGCTTTCACTTATGAGACCCTGGGTGAGTATAACCTCTCGATCCAATCCTATAAGAAAGCCATTGAGATCATGCCAAATTACACCTACCTTTATATTGCGGTGGGCAGGATCTATCGCCACCTCCAACTTTATGACCAGGCCCTGGAACATTTCGCCAGGGCGGCCAACCTGAACCGGCAGTTGGGTATCAAAGACCCCACGCCTTATTTGGCTATTGCCAACACCTATGCCCAGGATGGTGAATTTTTTGCAGCCGCGCTGAATGTGCAGCAAGCATTAACATTCACCCCCGCTAACCCCAGCGTTTATGGGCAATTGGGGGTCATCTATCACAAGTCGCGGAACTATGAGGGCGCCATCCCAGCGCTGCAATGTGCTATTGAGGGATGTAGTGCCGAAGTGAGCTGCGAGGTGCGCAAGTGTAACCCGGATCAAGACCCGATGTTTTCAATTGAGGGCTTACCGCTGTCAGCCAGCACCGTTGTGTATTACTTCACCTATGGCTCAGTGCTTTCTGGCTTGCACCGCCCGGGTGATGACAAATGCGATAAAGCCATGGATGTTTTCTCGCAATTGCGGGCTAGGTATGCGGAGGACTCCACCGTCATGAGCATTGTGCGGGCTGGCGAAGAAATTTGCTCTTACAGTCGGGGGACCACCCAAGAAGAAATGGCGACACCCGAACCCCTGATGGAAATCGGGGTGACTGCCACTGAACCGCCGGCCGAGGAGCAACCCGAAGATTGATCAGCGGGGGATTGTAAATCTTTTGTAAGAATTATCATTTTTGCCCTTGACGTGAATTTTGAAGAAAGGTAAGATAGGGGTTGTTAGCACTCTATAACGCAGAGTGCTAAAATGGTGAATTATTACCAATACAAATCACACTATTCAAATGGAGGAACGAATGGCAATCTCAATTAAACCTTTGGGTAACCGGCTTGTGGTGCAACCCATTGAGGAAGAAGAAATTACTGCTGGAGGCATCGTGCTTCCTGAAACCGCTAAAGAAAAGCCCCAAAAGGGGACGGTCTTGGCAGTTGGTCCAGGCGAGCGTAATGACCAGGGTGAGCATATGCCCCTTGAAGTTACTGAAGGTGATTTGGTCCTGTTTGCGAAATATTCAGGGACTGAAATCAAGTACGATGGCAAAAAATTGTTGATCATGCGCGAAAGCGATATTCTCGCAAAAATTAACGAGTAAATGAAAAGAATCCAAGGAGTAATTTAAAATGGCTAAACAAATCATTTTTTCAGAAGAAGCACGCCGATCTTTAAAGGCCGGTATTGATATTGTTGCTAAATCTGTTGTGACCACCCTCGGCCCGAAGGGTCGTAATGTGGCAATCGATCGCAAATTTGGTTCACCGACCATCACCCATGATGGTGTGACTGTTGCCAAGGAAATTGAGTTAGAAGATCCCTTTGAGAATATGGGCGCTCAACTGCTGAAGGAAGCAGCCACCAAGACGAACGACATTGCTGGAGACGGCACGACCACATCCACTGTGCTAGCTCATTCGATCGTAACCAATGGTCTCAAGAACCTGGCCGCTGGTGCCAATCCGATGCTGCTCAAGCGCGGCATCGAAGCAGCTTCAAAAGCAGTGGCCGATGCCATTGGCGAGCAGGCGATTGACATCACCACCAAGGAAGAAATTGCCAATGTGGCATCGATTTCCGCCCAGGATCGTGAAATTGGCGAGTTGATCGCTGAAGTGATGGACAAAGTTGGCAAAGATGGCGTTATCACAGTAGAGGAATCACGCGGTCTTGAGTTCGAAACAGAATATGTTGAAGGTATGCAATTCGATCGCGGTTATATTTCACCTTATTTCATCACCGATCCCGAGACCATGTCGGCTTCAATTGAGGAGCCCTATGTCCTCGTTTATGACAAGAAAGTTTCTGCTGCCAGCGATATCGTTCCCTTGCTTGAGAAACTGGTGCAGGTTGGTAAACGCGAGCTCTTGATCATTGCCGAAGATATCGATGGCGAAGCCCTGGCGACATTGGTGCTCAACAAGTTGCGCGGCATGCTCAACGTGTTGGCGATCAAAGCCCCCGGATTTGGCGACCGACGCAAGGCGATGCTGCAGGATATCGCCATTCTGACCGGCGCAACCGTTATTTCCGAAGAGACCGGCCGCAAGCTGGAAACCGTCACGATCAATGACCTTGGCCAGGCTGAGAAAGTCACCAGCACCAAAGACGACACAACGGTTGTCGGTGGTAAGGGTGACACCAGCGCCATCAAAGGCCGTATCGAGCAGATTCGGGTGGAAATCGAGAATACCACCAGCGATTACGATCGCGAAAAACTGCAAGAACGTCTTGCTAAACTCTCTGGCGGCGTTGCCATCATTCGTGTTGGCGCAGCGACCGAGACAGAGCTGAAGGAAAAGAAACATCGTGTGGAAGATGCCCTTTCAGCGACTCGTGCAGCGGTTGAAGAAGGTATTGTCCCCGGCGGCGGTGTGGCATTGATCAATGCTATCGCTGCAGTTGAAGCATTGAAGATGGATAGCGACGATGCACAGATCGGTGTTAAGATCGTGCGCGATTCCCTTGAGATCCCGATGCGGAAAATTGCAGAAAATGCCGGTAAGGATGGCTCCGTGATTGTAGAGCATGTCCGCCAGATGCAAGCTAAGGAAAAGAATAACCGGATTGGTTTCGATGTTCTGACCGAAGAATTTGGTGACATGGTCAAAGGCGGTGTGATTGACCCCGCCAAGGTTACCCGTGGTGCATTGGAAAATGCTGCGTCTATTGCAGCGATGATTCTGACCACCGAAGCCCTGATCACCGACATTCCTGAAGAAGAACCACCCATGCCCCCCGGCGGCGGTGGAATGGGAATGGGCTACTAAGCCGACCCTAATTTCACAAACAAAAAAGGCTGTTCCGACCTGGAACAGCCTTTTTGTTTATCAACCAAGGTGTTGGATAATTTTTGAGCGCTGGTATAATGGAGCACATGCGAGCATTGAAGACGATCATCCAAAAGCCGGTTATTTGGCTGTTATTCATGATATTAATTATCAGTTCCTGTTCCCAACCGATTGAGATACCCCCAGCAGTTGAGGAACCATCTATAACCACTGAGCCGACCCAAACATTAACCCCTGAAGAGCCAACCGCCATACCCCAGCCCGCCGCTGCCCTGGTGAATGGGGAGGTCATCTCTTTGTCCTGGTTTGAACGGGAAGTTGAAAGGTACGTGTTTGCCCAAGCAGCCATGGAAAATGTCGACATTGATGAGAATGCTGCCCGCGAGATCGTGCTAAATGACCTGATTGACCAGTTCCTCTTGGCGCAGGCTGCCCGGGAGGCAGGCCTGGTAATTAGCGATGAAGATGTACGTGAGCGCTTAGATGCATTGGCAGAAGAAGTGGATTTGGAAGCTTGGATGACGGCTTGGGGGTACACGGTGGAAGAACTGCAGGAGTCACTGCGGCTTCAAATGCTGGTTGCATATCAACGAGATGAGATCGCCGAATCCGTCCCTGATATTGTCGAACAAGTTGAACTGCGGCAGGTGTTCGCGTTTACAGAGGCAGGAGCCAACCGTGCGCTGCTGAATTTGTACTCGGGCGCCGATTTTGATGCCCTGGCTTATGAATTCAGCCCGGATACCGGGGGATATCTTGGATGGGTTCCAAGGGGTTATTTGCTGTTTCCGGCTGTGGAAGAAGCTGCGTTTAATCAACCGGTTGGAACGTACACAGAAATCATCGAATCGGAGATTGGTTTTCATATTGTGTTGGTGATCAATCGGGAAGAGCGGGCTTTAACAGCGGATGCCAGGTTGACACTGGCGCGGCAAGCCCTGACTGCCTGGTTGGAAGATCAGCGGGCTGCGAGTACGATTGAGGTCTTGGTCGATTAAGATGCGCAGCCAACCACCCTATCGTGATTCAAAGAGCCAGGCACGCAGTAGATCACAGCGGTCATTGGAATCGATGGCGACTCCTCGCCGCCCTCAGCCCCCCAAAAAATCTGGTTTCTTTGGTACTGTCTTCCTGATTGGGATCATGGGCGGCGTGGTATGGTTGGCGATGCTCATCTTTGGCTGGGGACCTTATGCCAATGTGGTCATCAGCCCTACGCCGAGTTTGACAGCTATCACTATTTTCTCTTCGGGAAGCACCGTGACGCCCTCGCAGACTATTACTCAAACGACAGCAGTAGCAGTAACCCAAACCCTTATGCCGACACTCACGCCTACCCTGACACCTTCACCCACCCTGGAATTGATGCCCTTTATCTTGATTGGCGAACCCGAGTACATGAGCAGTGCCCTGATCCGACCTTCATTGGGCTGTGAATGGCTAGTCATCGCCGGCCAGGTATGGGATTTGCAGGACGCGCCAGTGCGTGGGTTATCACTGCATTTATTAGGCGAGCTAGCCGGATTTGAGATTGACCGGTTTGCCCTGACAGGGTCTGCATTAAATTATGGGGAATCAGGCTATGAATTTACCTTAGAGAATATATTGGTCGACAGTCAAGATTCACTGTTTATCCAATTGGTCGATTCAAATGGGATCCCTTTTTCACACCCGTATGAAATAGAGACTTTCAAGGATTGCCAGAAGAACCTGATATTGGTGAATTTCAAACAGGTACGATAAAAGACGTTAATCCTTAGGGGGTCTACTTGAATTTAGTCGAATCCCAGGCTTATCCTCCCAGATAGGCTGAAATGACCATGGGGTCATTCATCACAACACTGGCATCACCCTCCAGCACGATATGACCGGTTTCAAGCACGTATGCCCGATCTGCAATGCTGAGTGCCATATGAGCGTTTTGTTCCACCAGCAGAACACTGGTGCCCTGCTGGTTGATGTCCTGGATGATGTCGAAGATTTGCTCGACCAGCACCGGAGCCAAGCCCATGGATGGTTCGTCTAAAAGCAAAAGTTTTGGGTTGGCCATCAAAGCGCGAGCCATGGCCAGCATCTGCTGTTCACCACCGGATAGCGTGCCGCCAAGCTGCTTAGAACGGGTGCGCAGGACAGGGAAGCGATCAAACATGGCTTCTCTCTTATCCTGGATTTGCTGTCGGTCTGTCACCGTGTAGGCACCCATTTCAAGATTTTCCATGACGGTCATTTTGGCGAATATCTTGCGGCCTTCAGGGACCTGGACGATCCCCTTCTGAACAATCACCTGGGGCGCTTCATTAGAGATATTTTCACCAAGGTACTCTACCGTACCCTCTTTTGCGTGTAAGATGCCTGAAACGGTGTTGAGCAACGTCGATTTACCTGCGCCATTGGCACCGATGAGGGTGACAATCTCTCCTTCCTGCAGATCAAAACTGATGCCTTTAAGGGCGTGGATAGCGCCATAGTAAACATTGAGGTCTGTAACTTTAAGCATGGCTTTTCCGCCTTTGTGAGCGATATTTTTCGGCCAGGGCTGCGCCTCCAGGTCCGAGGTAGGCCTCGATCACCCTGGTATTGGCCTGAATTTCCTTTGGATTGCCCTCGGCAATTTTAATGCCGTAATCCAATACACTGATCCGGTCTGATATGCCCATCACAACCTTCATATCGTGCTCGATCAGGATGATGGTTATTTCCAATTCATCTCTCAAACGTTTGATAAATTGCGTTAAGTCCGTCGTTTCCTGGATATTCATACCCGCAGTTGGTTCATCCAACAGCAACAGACGTGGGTTGTTGGCTAATGCCCTGGCGATTTCCAGGCGTCGCTGTAAACCATATGGGAGGTTAGATGCGAGGAAATCGCCGTACCCTTTCAACCCAACAAAGTCTAGCAGCCGGACAGCTTCTTGCATGGACCAATTATCCTCGCGAACGAAACGTGGCGAATGGATCAATGCATCCATCCAGTTGGACCTCAACTTGGTGTGTAACCCGATGAGGATGTTTTCCATCGCGGTCAGGTTTCCGAATAAACGAACATTTTGATAGGTTCGCGAAATTCCTTGGCTGGCGATAAAGTCGGTGGGCATCCCCTGGATGGGGGTTCCATAATACAGGATATCGCCTTTTTCTGGTGTATAGAAGCCGGAAATGCAGTTGAACAGGGTTGTCTTTCCAGCGCCGTTCGGCCCAATGATGCTGTAAATTGATCCCTTTGAAATTTGCAGATCAACTTCGTTAACTGCGATCAAACCGCCGAAAAATTTACTAACTTTGACAGCTTCAATAATGATTTCAGTCATTTCCCCTCCCTTCTAGATCTGGATCGATATCTTCTTTTAAATCTGAACTGCCCTTCTCTTCCAAATTTGGGCGAGAAGACGGCCATAACCCGTCAGGGCGGACAAGCATCATGAACACCAACAATGCGCCAAACACCAGCAGTCGGTATGTTTCCAATTCGCGGAGAAGTTCAGGTAACCCTCTTAAGGCAAATGAGCCAAGAATGATGCCTGGAATGCTGTTTAAACCACCGACGATGACCACACTGAGGACATTGATAGAGACCATCAGTGTGTGGTCGTTTGGTCCCGTGAACTGGTTGCGTGCCGCAAAAATGCCGCCTGCTAACCCAGCAAAAGCTGCGCCAATGCACAAAGCCAATAATTTATACTTCTGCACGTCCACGCCGGTCGCTCGAGCGACCAATGTGTCTTCTTTAATGGATAGCCAGGCACGGCCTGTGCGGGATTTTTCTAGCCGGTAATAGAGGAAAATGGATACAGCCATGGCGACGATGATCAAATACGCGTATGACACATCATTGAAGGGTCGTCCTAAAAATGTTGGCTGCTGGATATTTTGAATGCCGCGTGGGCCGCCGGTAAGGTCGGTTAACAGGTCGCTGTTCAGAAGAATGCGGATGATCTCACCAAATCCCAAGGTGACGATGCCCAGGTAATCTCCCCTGAGGCGCATGATCGGCAGGCCAAGCAGGAGACCGCCAATAACGGCCATGACCACTCCGACCACCAGGGAGGGCCAGAACCCCCACATCAATCCGTGTGGGAAAGGAGAATTTAGGAGAGCAACACTGTAGGCTCCCATGGCGAACAACGCTGCAATGCCGATCATAAACTGGCCTGAAAGTCCAAGCATGATATTCAAACCGATGCCAAGAATGACATACAACCCGACCATGCCGAACACAAAGTTATTATAAGACCCCCACCTGGAGGGCAGCAGCAACAATAATGCTAGCAATACCAGGTAGATCATGTACTTTCCATATTTCGTAACGAATTCTGGCAGAGCACTGGTGATGCTTTGCCGCACGTTAGATACGAAGGCTTTAATGCTGTGCTTGAAATTTGATACGGTTTTGGATCGCAATCCTATCGCCAGCGCACCTCCCAAAAGACCGGTTAGTGTAAACAGCCCGAAGAGAACTGGAACACCGGCCCCGCGTAAGCCGAGCAGGAAAATATTGATGCTGACAAAGGAAAGTGCCGTCAGATAGCGGCGTACATCCGTTTGGGTTTCAAGCAGGAAAAACAGGATCAAACCGAATAGGACGATCACGATGCCTGTGGTAATGCCAGAAATCAAACCTTCAAGCAGCTTAGTGGTTGTCTTATTTTCACGGCTGACAGCTGACCAACCTGCCCATAATCCGTAAATGACCAGGAAAATTATCATAAAACGGACTTCTGGAAATGCACCGCGCAGCACATTGGTTCCCAGCAGTTTGCTGATCATGGTTGAAGCCATGATGTGAAAATTGATCAATACCAGAAAGATCAATACAATGCCAAAAAGGAGACCCTTCCGGCTACTCGTACGAATAATGTCCTTGTTCATACTTTTTCCTCCGAGAGCACTTCACCCAGAATACCGGATGGTCTGAAGATCAGGATGACGATCATGATCACAAATGCGATCACATCCTTAAGCTGATAGCTGATACCCAATGCCGTTGGCCCCAATGATTCGACCAACCCTAGGAACATACCGCCCAGCATGGCACCGGGGATATTACCGATCCCGCCCAGCACGGCAGCAGTAAAGGCTTTGATGCCTGGCAGGAAACCGACAAAGAAATGCACCAGGCCGTTGTGCAACCCCCACATCACCCCAGCTGCGCCAGCCAGGGCACCGCTGATGATGAAGGTACGGCTGACGATCGCATCCACATCAATGCCCATCAGTGCGGCTGTATTCTTGTCTGAAGCCACTGCCCGCATGGCTTTTCCCAGTTTGGTTTTTTGCACCATGAGATATAAGCCAATCATTAATAGGATTGAAAGGACGAAGGTCAAAACACCGGTGTACGTTATCACAACTCTGGAGTCATTGATTATCAATGTCCAACCAGAGCCGCGAGCAATTGCCGCGGGGTTGGTATAGTCTCGCACCTGCGGGCTGAAGAGCAGCTGGGCTGCATTTTGCAAGAAAAATGAGGCGCCGATAGCGCTGATCAAGGGGATGAGACGGGGTGCTTTCCGCAGCGGCCGATAAGCGATCTTTTCCAAGAAAAAACCCGCTGCAGCAGCGACGGTCATGCCGACGATAAATGCCAGGATGACAGATATCAATGGGTAGGCATCTGAAAAACTTAGCGGCGGGTTACCTGCTGAGGCGACATTGATGCCTTTGGTGACTTCAAACAAGAAATACCCCGCAAAAGTGCCTATCATCATCACTTCGCCGTGGGCGAAATTGATCATGAACAGAATGCCGTAAACCAGTGTATAACCGATGGCAATTAGGGCGTATACGCCGCCAATGATCAACCCGGCGATCAATAACCGCAGCCAAATTTCTATGGAATAAGCTTGTTGAACGATCAAAACTTCATAGAGCCGCCACAGAATGTAACCCAAAACCAGGATTCCAAATATTGGGCGAATAATTTTCGAATAGTTCCTTCTTGTAAGCTTAGGGGGTGATTTCGTTTTCGATTCCATATAGTGCTCCAAGTACCCATAAAATTGTGGGTAAAATACCCAGGGGAAGGCAACCCTTCCCCTGGGTATGATTGTAATTTATTTTGGATTAGTTTACGGCGACGAACTCACCGCCTTCAACGATCCAGAAGGTAGGACCTTCAATATTGCAGTCACCAACTGGTGCACAGGTATATGTGCCGCTGATACCAACATAGTTAGCAAGGCCTCGTACGGCATCAACCAAGGCGCCGCGGGGAATGTACAGCGATCCATCACTGCCCATAACAGCTACTTCTTGCACCATTTTGATAAGCATGGTGGTGGTGTCATAGCTGTTCCAAGTAAAGGGCGATAGTTCGCCAGGTGCCTGGCCCCAGCGTGTTGTATATGCTGCGTCAAAGGCATCTTTTTCCGGTGTTTCTGGCGGGGTGCGAGGGGTGGCATGGTAGGTGCCTTCACCATTCGCGCCGGTGCGTGACAGGAAGTCTACGCCGAAGGTGCCGTCACAACCGAAGAAGACCACATCTTCCAACCCAGAGGTCTTCATATTATTGGTCAGAACAACGCCTTCCTGGGTGTAACCGCCCAAGTACAGGGCATCTGGAGAATCCGCTGCGATGGTTGAGAGCACTGGGCTGTAATCTGCCTCACCAGGGGTGAGGCCCATTAAAGCCACAACCTCACCACCGAGGGACTCAAAGGTCGCTGCGGCGATTTCCGCCAGACCTTTACCATAGTCCTGGCCATCATGTAGGAAGGCAATCTTTCGGAAGCCCAGTTCATTGTACATGTATTCAGCTGCAGCTGCGCCCTGTGCTTCATCCGTAAAGGGAACCCGGTTGAATACACGTGAGCCCTGTCGTGTCAGATCAGGGTTGGTAGCGGAGGGTGACAGCATGGGGATGCCGATTTCTTCGTAAATTGGCAATGCGGCAAATGTTGCACCTGAGAACAGGTGACCAGCCACACCGACGATCGTGGGGTCGGCAGCGAACTTATTCGCCACTGCCGCGCCGCCTTCTGGCGTTCCACCGTCATCTTCAGCGATCAGCTCAAACTGAAAGCCCATAAATTCGCCAGCGTCTTCAACGGCGATCAGGCCTGATTGTTCAGCATCGATACCAAAGGCGGCATTACCGCCGGTCATGGGTGAACCCATGCCAATTTTGATGGTCTGCCCGGGGGCGATGACTGCACAACCAAAATCATCACCCTCACACAGCGCAGTTGTGTCTACGCCACTGGGTTCCACAACGGCTGGTTCTTCTGCTGCAGGTCCACAAGCGCTCAGGAGCAGCACCAGGAGGAATGCAACAATTAAAATACGACGAGTCTTCATTTTTTATTCTCCTCTTTTATTTGATCAAAATGAACGAAAGTACAGAACAATTGGAATTTCTTTTTTGATAGCTTTCTCCTTTCTCACAGAGCCAGATTGTAAAAACAGCCACCCCTGTTTTGGGTGGCTGTTTGTAATTTCTGGTTTTGTGGATCTGGATCTCCCAGAGCTTATTCTACGCCATCCCAATCGCGATCTAGCCGGCAATAATATGCCAATAGTGAACGATGAGGGTAATGGCAAAGGTTGACATTTGTTTTTTCTGCGCTAAATCTTTCTGGTTGATAATTGTTTCGCCGATTATAGCAGGATTTGCCAATCACCTCATTAACAACATTCGAATTTATTGTTAAGGTACATTTAACGATTTTGGTGCGTTTTCGTTATGACCATTTTTTTGATTAAGAATATTTGTGCAATTATAACCAAGAAATGGAAAATTTGTCTAGTGTTCAAACTATTCTGTTCTTGGCGTTGGCTGAATGAATATTCGTTTATCGTTATGGTTTATGCCTCGAGAAAATGTTAAAGGTTTCGTCACCACCTAAAAGGCCGGTCAGGGGCTCGGCAGGCAGTGCCAATACCTTACTGTTGGCAAAGAATTCAAACTCAAAACCGGTCTCATCCCCGGCTTGTTTACCAGGGATGGGCATTAAGCGAGCGGTGAGCGGCTTATTCAGTCGTAGTGATAACGCTGCCAGGTCAAGTAATACGGCGTGGATTTGTTCAACTGAGGTATCCCCTGGGAGGGGGATGGTATCCAGGCCAGTTCCGCAGACTGTGGCGTACAGCAGCAGGTCGGTGACCGTTAATATCCCTTGCGCGCCGCGTTTTGCCAGGGTCGCATCCTCCAATAAGGGCAGCATCAAGCCGTTGAAACCCGTGCGTTTGAAGGATGCCCGGTCGAGGGTATCCGTCAGGAAAGCTGCTGCGGCCAGGCTCCCTGACAGGCCAATCGCCGGGAGGCCTAATTGCTCCAAAGCATTACCAAGGGATTTTGCTGGCTCAGGGAAGGGGGCCAGGGTGAAATCAAGGCCTTTGAATTCGATCTGATAGGCATGCGCCAGCCGTTCCCCCACAGCTTCCAGGGCTTGGGCATGGGTTGTAATCTGGTTAATTAATTCTGTTCGGGCGCTTTCCAGGGATTCTGCCCCCGTGAAAGCACTGACCGCCAGGTCAGCCGCTTCTAAAGCCAGGGCGAATGCTGGTGCTTTTCCCTGGTGATAGGCTGCTGGGAAGAACGGGGCGTAAGGGGGGACGTTGGCCAGGGCGGCAAAGCGCAGGTTGGCGAATCCGTCCTTTTCTAAGGGTGCAGCACGCTGGATCACCTCGGCACAGGCGCGCACAGCTGGTAAGCTGATCTGCGATTGTTGGGTGGTGAGGTGCCCGCTGAAGAACAGGTTGCCGGAGCTCGCCAGTAAATCAGGGATGATTTCGTAGCTCTCGGGTAAGTGGGTCAGCGCTGGACCCATGGCGACATACTCAAATCCTTCGCTGTGGGCAAAGACCTCAATCCGTGTGGCAGCATGCGCGTAGTCTTCAGGAACCAGGAATTCGGCGAAGGGGGGCGTGGCCATGCGTAAGGTTTGTACCGTGTAGCCAGCTGTTTCGAAGGCCTGCTTGGCATGCTGGGCAAAGATCCCAGCTTTTTGCAGGACGAGTTCGCTGAGCGGCCAGCGTGGATGGATGAAGCAGGTGATGGATCGAATGCGCATATTGTTGTCCTTCTTATTTATCCGGGTGTCTCTGCCGAATAACCTCAGCCATCAGGATGCCAGCCGCCACTGCTGCATTGAGGGATTCTGCCCTTCCTACCATGGGGATGGTGATACGGTGCGTGGCAGCTTCTTCACCCATTGGGCTGGCGCCAAAGGCTTCACCCCCAATTAGCAAGGCACACGGCTGACGAAAATCAGCATCCCACAAGAGGCTACCCTGGTCTGCTTCGGCTAAGAAAATGGGGAGGCCGGTCAGATAGGCATGGATTTCATGCCAGGGAAGATGCACGATTGGTAAGTGAAAATGGGCACCCATACCAGCGCGTACGACTTTGGGCGAAAGGGCATCCACTGTGCCCGGAGTTAACAGGACGGCATCGGCACCTGCCGCCTCAGCAGTTCGAAGGATGGTGCCTAGGTTGCCGGGGTCGCGCACCTGGTCTGCCACGATCACAAAGCTGGGGTCTGTGGGCAGGGGCAGCGCGGAGCTTTTCATCACAGCCAGGATGCCCTGAGGTGTTTCTGTATCGCTGATTTCAGCCATCAATGCGGGTGAGATCTCAAACACCTCGGTCTTGGATTTCGCCTCTAGGGTGTTGAGTAAAGCCTGGCCGCGTTCTGAAAGGGTTTGATCGAAAAGCACGTAGTCGATCGGCCATCCGGCTGAGAGAGCGTCTTCTAGCAAGCGCACACCTTCGGCAACAAAGGCTGCCTGACCTTTGCGTTCACGGGCTTGGGTCTGCAAAGCACGGACGAGTTTGATCTTTGGATTACTGGACGAGGTAATTGTGAGCATGATGGACTTAACCTGACTGCGCTAAGGGTACCAGTTGCTTCTGGTCCTGAACCGCTTGTTGTGTGACTATATTGTATCGGAAATTCTGCTTTGCGCTGAGAAAGGTGGCATTGTTTAGATTAGCTTCATAGGTTTCAGGATTTAATAACATTCAGTGCGGATGATACCCCCTGGCGTGATACTCAGGATGCCAAATTGGGGCTGGTTGTGGTTGTGACGGCAAGGATAGGCGGCACCCGGGTTTAAGAACAATTGCCCGTTGACCCAGGTTGCTGTTTGATAGTGTGTGTGGCCGAAGATGATTACATCCGAATTGGGGTAGTCTGCTGAGAGATGTCGGTAATACCGCTCGAAGCGATACCCAATGCGGATGTAAGACCACTTATCATACAGGTACTGCAGCATGGATCGATGACCGTGGGTCAAGGTGATGCGCACGCTGTTGATCGTAAGATTGACGTGAAGTGGAAAAGACATGCCGAACAGCCAATCACGGTTGCCCTGGACGACAATCACGGGCGCGATTTCCTCCAATTTATGAATGACCTCCCAATTGGCAGCATCACCGGCGTGTAAAATTTGGTTGACCTGGGCGCGTTCAAAAGTCCTGAGAACCATTGATGGGAGATGTTTGGCACGATCCGGGATGTGGGTGTCGGCAATCACCCCGAAGGTGATCGTTTTTGAGTTATCCGGCATAAGCTTGTTCTTTTTCACCAGGACGGAAATAAACCCAGGTCAGGGTAATAGAAATGATATACAGCAGCCCGGTGGTGATGAAAATCGGTGAAAAACCGAACCGGGTTTGCACGAATCCTGAGAGAAAGATCCCCACAGCTTGCCCCATTTGCCACCCGATGCTGGGAATACTGGCGATCGCACCCTGTTCCTCAGGACGGCTGACCAGCATGGCATAGTTATCCAGCAGAGGTGAAGACATTTGCATTAGAACAGTCCTGAACCAGAGGCTGACAACAGCAATCCAGAGGATCGGTGAGAAACCCAATGCAAACAGAAATAACACACTGACACCCCGGGTAGCGACCGTGGGGATGATCCGGCTTTTGGTCAGCCTGAGCAACCACGGGGAAGCCATCGACCCTAAAAAGACCAGCAGGGATGATAAACTGAAGATCAACCCCAGTAAATCATCCGCGATGTTAAATTTCCCCCGTAGGAACACATTCAGATAAGGGATCAAAATTGATGCGCCAAAGCCCATGATCAGGTTAATGATGGCTAGCTGGCGTACGATTGGCCGGGCTGTCAGTTTTCGAATGATTGTTTTTAGGGGGATACGCGTTTGGTCATGCGTCTGGGCTGATTTTTCTTCGCGGATCAGAAATACGGGGATCAAGCTGGTGGCGGCTAAGAGGATACCGGCAGTGATGACCCATTGGTATGAGGCTGCGCTGCCCTGGATGATTCCCAGCCAGCGGTAGAGCCAATCAGGCACCTGGCCAGCAACCAGGTTACCGATGGTGGCGGCAATGGTCAGTAAACCAAAATTCAAGCTAAAAATGATGGCCTGGTTTTCTTTTTTGCTGACGGCCATAATAAACGGCGGTTGTGAGACACGGTAGAGCATGAAGCCTGCGCCTTGAACCAGTCCAAAGGTGAAGATCAAGATGGGGTTGGGCACACGGATTTGGAAGACCATACCCGTAAAACCGATCACAAGCCCAATCAACATGCTCCTGCGGCGGCCGAAGCGATCAGAGAATAACCCCAAGGGCAAGCCCAGAACCAATGCTGCCAGGGGCGTGGCAGAGCGAATCAGGCCGAGCATGTCGCTATTGATGCCCAAAGAGAGGATGTAGAGATTAAAAAAAAGCTCCCACACGCTGAAGGAAAAGCCATACAGCAGCGTGGATAATAAAAACAGCTTGGTGTTTCGGGTAAATTCTCTACGCATTGGTATTTTTGGGTGTTTGAAGTATTTGCGGGTTTGATTGTACCATAAGCATGTTTTGAAATATAAATCGACACCGCCAGATTAGATCTCGCGGTGTCTTGTTCGGTTTTGTGTTGTTTCTATCGTTACTACATTGGCTTACGATAGTTTATAAAGGTTTTATCTTGTTGATAACCTAAACCCTGATAGAGCTTGAGGGCGCCGTTGGGATTATTTGTATCAACGCCTAATCCGACTTCGTTCATCCCTTTAGCTTTGTGCATGTGCATGCTGCGCACAATCAGTGTTCGGGCGATACCCCGGTGGCGCCAGGGTTTAAGTGTCGAAATGTTCTCCGTCCAACCGCGTTGGCGGTGATATTTTTTATTGTAGTCGTGATCGATGTAGTTCATCACGCTGCTCACGACCTGGTCGCCATCCCAAGCCACCTGCCACAGGTCGGGTTGGAAGTACTTCGACCCGGCATAAGATGTAAAATGCTCCTCCTTGGGTTCTGCATAACCCCAATGATCCCTGAAAGCTTCAATCGAAGCGTCCCAAATCTTGCGTTCCTCTCCGGGTTGAACTGGGCGCGCCTGGATACCCTGGGGCAGTTCAGCAGAGGGAATATCCTCAAGGGTACGTGACATCTCAATGAAGAAGCGTTCGGCAGTGTATTCCAGAGATTCTAAAATTGTGTTGAAGCGCACTTTAAATTCATTGCTGTAGGTTTGGAAGAAACGCTGACTGTCCTGTGGGTGTTCAGCAGCGATCTCCTGCAGACGCGCTTCACACCAACGGATGATGGAAGTTTCAATCCCAAGGCCGCGCCACTTAGGCAGAATATTAAGAAAATGACCATAGATGCGGTCGTTTGGATCCTCTTCCTGCCACCACTCCACCCGGGCATAAGCAATTGGATCACCAAATATTTCAGCTATGATCACATCTTGATAGGGGTCTGAGTTAGTCAGATGTGCATAATCGTGCTTGAGGTCTTCCAGGGTTTCACCGGTCTGTTGGTGATCTGCTTCTGCTGCAGCTTCGATGATCACCATCATGCCAGGGAAGTCCTGCTCACCAAGAAAATTACGGAAACGAAGGCCGTCGATTTCTGGTTTACTTTCTAGAAAAATTTCATTTGTTTTCATATCTATATCTCCACGTTAGTTTGTTTTGTTGTCAGATGAAATCCTGCAGGGCTGGGCGATGGGCGCCCCCTACAGAGGGTCGTCAGGCTTTCACAGGGGTTGGCACAAACCT
This sequence comes from Candidatus Brevefilum sp., assembly GCA_019428905.1. Lineage (GTDB taxonomy): Bacteria > Chloroflexota > Anaerolineae > Anaerolineales > Anaerolineaceae > Brevifilum. The sequence goes on along the minus strand of JAHYJN010000032.1, from coordinate 613 downwards.
CACTTTGTTTTCGGGAACAAAAGCAACCTCTATGCGTGACATGACTACGATCTGTTTCACCCGGCCCTGCAGGCCGATTTACTCTTGAATGCGGATACCATCCATCCATCATGAATGCTTACCATTCGCTTCAGCTGCCCGTTCAAGATCACGAGCGGTCAGTTTGAATTTTAACCAGGCTGGGATCACCGTCAGCAGGGCAAATATAGCTGTGATATAAAACGGCGCTTGCGGGCTAATCGTCTTCCACAGGAAGGAGCCGATAGCAGGCGCTGGCAGTGAAAAGATGCCCAGGCTGGCGTGGATCAAGCCAAAGCCAGTCCCAAGGATGCGTTCTGGCAGCACTTTGCTGAGCAAGGACTGGTAAGCCGGTGAGAGCAAGCCCACACCGATGCCAAAGATGACCCAGGCTGCAGCGAAACCTGTGAACGCATCTACATTGATCAACAGCAGCAAGGCGATGAACTCCAGGAAGAAACCCAGAGTGATGGCAGTCCGCTCACCGAATTTGTCCGCGAACCACCCGGCAGGAATGGTCGTGAGCATCATCGCCATCCCAAAAAAGGAGGTCAGCCAACCGATTTGCTGCAGGCTTAACCCAGCGATATCTTCT
>JAHYJN010000031.1 GCA_019428905.1 Candidatus Brevefilum sp. | reverse complement strand
AACACCCTGTTCCCCAAAAAGCCCTCGGATATCTGGCCGATATCGTGAAGGCAACCTTCAATTAACACCAAAATGCCTGATGTAGGTCACGCTTCCAGCGTGACTGTCACGTGGTTGCCTTTGCCAACACACGTGACCTACTGGCGCTTCAGCCACGGCCAGCGTTCCTCCGGTGGGAGGTCAGGCGGGCGCTCCTGAGGCGCTGCGGATTCTGATTTCAGGTGAATGACCCCTGTCGGCGGCGGTGAAGCCTGTGAACGCCCGCCAAGGTTGCGGTTCATCCCCGCCTGCAGCGCCTGGTATTCGGGGGTGCGCGCATAATCCCGCAGGGCATTGATGCGGCGGATGACCAGCGGATGGCTCTGGAAGGCCTCGGCCAGCCGGTTGGCGGCCGAATCATCCTCGGCATCGACCAGGGCCAGGGCGCGCTCAAAATCTCGCTGATCCCGGATCTCCGGCTTCACCAGCTTGACCAGGGCAGAGACGGCCACGTTGAGATCGCCGCAGGCCAGCAGCCCGGCGCGGTCGGCTGAATATTCGCACATGCGGTTCCACCAGCGAAAGGCGGTATACAGCAGCACCGCCGCCCCAAACGAGACTGGGATACCCGCCATCCCGCCCAGGATCGTGTTGAGCCAGGTGTGCCCCAGGGCCACATGCCCCATCTCATGCCCGATGATAAAGCTCAGCTCCCGGGCGTTCATCACCTTGAGCAGCGGCTGATACAACGCCAGCACCTTGGGACTGCTGATGCCAAAGGTATAGGCATTCAGCTGTTTTTGGTTTACCACAAACACGTCCACCGGGCCGGGTTGCAGCTTCAGCCCGCACTGCGTTACCAGGTCCGCCAGTTCCGGCGACCGAGCCCGGTCAACGCGGAAGGCGCTGCGCATCAGGGCTTGATGGTGCGAGCGGATCAGCAGCGCACTCAGCACAAACATGGCGATGATAAAAACGCCGCTCAGGCAAAAGGTGACAGTGGAAGTGAAGATGATCACCGCCAGCACCAGCAGCAGCGTCAGGACCAGGACGACCTGCTCATTAGCGTAACGGTAAGCGCGTGAACGGTACATCGTGTGCCTCAGGGCGTGGTGCCCGTCTGGTCCAGGAACGCCCGCACATTGGCGATTTGTTCAGCCGGCAGGCGCTGGGTCGCTTCCCAGTAATCCAGCAGTTGGGTCAGGGTGAACAGGGCATGCATGCGGTAGCCATGCGCCGCCAGGGCTTCTTTTGCCCCTGATTCGCGGTCGATCAGCACCACCACATCCCGCACGATCAAACCTGCGGCCGTCAGCTTATCGATCGCTTCAAACTTGCTGCCCCCGGTGGTCGCCAGGTCGTCAATAACGACAACCGTCTCGCCGGGGTGATAGATGCCCTCAATCACGGCCGAGGTGCCATAGTCCTTGGCTGCCTTGCGGGGGTAGATCATTGGGTAGTTCCCCTGCAGGCTGATGGCGGCCGCGATCGGCAGGGCAGCATACGGTAGGCCGGCGATGCGGTCAAAGCTCAGCCCCTGCAGCAGCTGAAGATAGGCGTCAGCCACCTGTTCCATCCAGCCCGGGAAGGACACCAGCCGGCGCAAGTCGATGTAGATCGGTGAGATCAGCCCTGATTTGAGGGTGAACTCACCAAACTGGATGCAGCCCATCGAGAGCAAGCCCTCCACCAGCGGGGCAACCAACCCTGGGGATGCCGTGTCTATTACCGAAAGCCGGCGTTGAACCTCCTGCCCCCCCTGCCGGAAGCTTTCCACCAGGGCACGGGCTGCTCCCCCGGGGTCATCGGCGCGGGAGATGCCGCGGCTGACGTTGATCAGCAAGCCCAGACCATCCGCCCGCAGGCCGGCCTGCATGGCTTCCGCCAGGTCCGCGCCCTGGGCGCCCAAACCCGGCGCCAGGAACCATTCGTCAGGGGCCAATTGTCGCACCCGCCGCAGCGCCTCGGGGAAGGTCGCACCGACCACCAGACCCAGGTTGCCCTTCGCCCCCCACGCATGGGCCAGACTCGCTACCTTTTCGTAGACTGTCATCGAACGATCATGCCCGGCCAGGGGCAGGTCTTGCAGGTCAACCGAGCCCGGGTTGCTGGTCTTGCACAGCAGGAAGATCCCTTTTTCAGGGTCCGCCATGAATGGCGACAGGGAATCGTAGCCCAGGTAGGGGCTGAGGGTGATTGCGTCAGCGCCCAGCCGGGTGAAGGCTGAATCGGCGTAGGCTTGGGCCGTGGAGGAGATGTCGCCGCGCTTGGCATCTAAAATGACGGGGATGCCCTCCGGCACCGCGCGGATCACCTCCGCCAGCGCCTCCCAGCCTTCCGGTCCCAATGCCTCAAAAAAGGCGGCGTTCGGTTTGAAGGCCAGCGCAACCGCGTGGGTGGCATTGATCAAACGGATGCAGAACGCTTTGGCGGCTTCAGCCGTGTGTTCCGGCAGTTCCTCGGGGTGCGGGTCCAAACCAACGCACAGCAGGGAATCAATGGCTTTGGCACGCTGGTCTAATTTTTCAAAAAAAGTTGGCATGGATTTCTCCCATTAGCTAGGGTTGGGTTGATCTTATTGTAATCTGAATCAAGCCGCCAAAAATCCCGATCAGGCTTTACCCAGCACCATCGCCAGCAACGCCATCCGGATATACTGCCCGTATTCCATCTGCCGGAAGTAAGCCGCCCGGGGATCCTCGTCCACAGCCATGTCGATCTCCCACACCCGCGGCAGGGGGTGCATTACGATCATCTCGTCCTTGGCGTGGGTCATCGTCTCGGCTGTGATGCTATAGCCGCCCTTGAGCGTTTCGTGCCGGGTGGGGTCTTCAAAGCGTTCTTTTTGCACCCGGGTCACATACAGCACATCTGTTTCTGGCAAAACCTGCATCAGATCGGCCGTGGCCGTTTGGGGGATGCCGCGCTCAGCGATCTCATCCACGATCTCGGGCGGCATGCGCAGGATGTCCGGTGCCACGTAGTTGAGCCTGACATCATACAGGGTCAGCAAGCGCGCCAGGGAGTGCACGGTGCGCCCGTATTTGAGGTCGCCCATCATGGTCACCGTCAGGCCGTCCACCCGGCCCAATTCCTCCTGGATGGTGAACAGGTCCAGCAGCGCCTGGGTGGGATGCTCGCCGATGCCGTCCCCGGCGTTGATGACCGGCTTGCGCGCATATTTGGCAGCTAAAGCCGATGAACCCACCTCCGGGTGGCGCAGCACGATCACATCAGCATAGGCCTCCAGGGTGCGCACGGTGTCGGGCAGGGATTCACCCTTGGTGACCGAGGAGTAACTGACGTTATTGATCGGGATCACACTGCCGCCCAGGCGCTCCATAGCGGAGGTGAAGGACGACGAGGTGCGGGTAGAGGGCTCATAAAACAGGTTGGCTAAAATCTTGCCCTTCAATAGGTCAAAGGAACCGACCCGGGCCACCATCTCGTACATCTCGTGGGCTACATCGAAGATGTTGGTCAACTGCTCTCGGTCAAATTGGTTGACCGAGATGATATCCTTGCCGTAAAAAGGCGAGTCCTGCTTATCACCAAAGGGCAAATGCGGGCTTTTGTTATGGATTGGGGGCTTAAAGTTTGTCATGTGATACTCCTGTTAGTATTATCAAAGTATTGATCCGTAGGGGCAGACCTTTGCAAAGCACTCTTCGAGCTGTGTCTGCCTTGCGTAGCACCCTGTGGGCTGGGCAACCACAGAGGGTTGCCCCTACGATTAATTAATAACTGTGCGTTCGGTTTGGTGCGCAACCTACATCTATCATAATTTAATCCGCTGCCCATAACCCGGTTGGGCCAACACCCGGCCATCCTGGTAAACCGTCTGGCCGCGCAGCACCACCTGCCGCACCGCACCGCGCACCTGCCAGCCCTCAAAGGGCGTCCAGCCCGCTTTGCCCTGCATCCCCTGGGCGCTGAGGGTGTGCTCAGCATCCAGGTCGAATTCGACCCAGGTCTCAGGTTGGGCCGGGACCCCAAAGATGCGCCGAACGTTGTCAGCCATGCGGGTGATGACGTCTTCCAGCGTCAAGCGGCCTTCACCCACGGCCGTCAGCAGCAGCGGTAAGGCCGTCTCCAGCCCCGGGAAGCCCGGCGGCGGGTTAGCGCTCGCCTTTTCAGCGGCGGTATGCGGGGCGTGATCGGTGGCAAAGCAGTCGATCACCTCCAGGTTCTGCCACAGCGCATCCACGTCCACCTGGGTCCCCAGCCGCGGGCGCACCTCGCCCCAACCGCCTGGCAGGTCATCCGCTGTTAAAAACAGGTGATGGGGCGTCACCTCGCAGGTGACCTTGAGGCTGCGCTCCTTGGCCGCCCGCACCAGGAGGATCTCCTCTCTTGCCGCCACATGGGCGAGGTGCAGCGGCCGGTCGACCAGCTCCGAGACTAAAATTGCCGCCGCCAGGCTGCGCCCCTCCGCATGTGCCACCAGGGGCCGGTTTTTCGGCCAGGCCTTGAAGTGCTCAAACCACAACGTCATCTCATCCAGGCGTAAGGGGCCGTAGGTCTGGTCCAGGTAGAGCTTTAAGCCCGCGCAGCGCTCAGCCAGGGCAGCGGTTTGCGAGACGTTGTCCGCCCCGGCGCCCAGGTAGAGGCCAAAATCACAGCGAGCGCCATGCTCAGCCAGTTGGGCAGCCAATGCCAGGGACTCGCCATCGACAACCGGCGGGTCGGTGTTAGGCATGGCCAGCACCTGGGTGAAGCCGCCGGCCAGGGCAGCCGCCGTGCCGCTGGCCCAATCCTCCTTGTGGGTCGCGCCGGGCTCGCGCATGTGGACATGGGGGTCAATCAGGCCGGGGATGCGCATGGATTACCTCCAAACACAAAAAAAGAGAGCCGTGAAAGGCTCTCAATCAAAGGCAAAATAAAGGCCACGGGGGGCGTGGCGCGCTGTTCAGTGACGGGATACGGTAAGGTGGTTAATCGCATAGCACTGCGACAATTCTATGCATTTTTTGGGTTCTGTCAAGGCGCAATCCGTCAACAATTGATTAACGCTCCACGATATCCGGCACGAATGGAATCCCAAGGTCTTTGCAGATATCCTTGATCACATCCCGGCCTGAGCCGCACGACAGTTCCACATTGCCCCCCGGCTCGACCCACTGGCCGTTCATGTAAAAACCCGCCAGCCCGGGCAGGGTCTTGGGCATGCCGGTCCCCATCATAAAGCTCATTTTGCGCCTGGTCAGCGCCCAGCCGGCAAACGCCCCCCGCCAGTTGCCAGTATAGCGCTCATGGGTCACCGGTGTCGCCACGTCGACCACCTCCACGGCGCCCCGCAAGCCCGGGTAACGTTGGTCCAACTGCTCGATGACGATCTCAGCCACCTCATCTTTTTGCCGGGCATAACGTTGCGGGTCACCCCGCAGCCATTTCCAGTAATCGTAGTCCGCCTCAATCCACAAGGTCAGGGCGGACTTGCCCTGCGGCGCCATACTTGGGTCAAAACAATAATGCTTGACGGAGAGCCGTTCGTGGCGCAGGTTTCCCAGCCACACTGGTTCCGCCAGGGGGAAGTTGATCGTTGGCGGCTGGTCGGAAAAGTCCATCGCCACACCCAGCGAGACCTGCAGGATCGATTTGCTTGGGGTCATCCCACCCTGGTAGATTTCGTCCAGCTTGCGGTCGGTATACTTCCCACCCAGCAGGTCATAGACCGTGCTGTGCCCATCCGCCGCAGAGAGGATGATATCGCCAGACACAAATTCCCCGTCCGCCAGTTCTAAGCCATACGCCCGGTCATCCGCTACCAGGACCTGGCGCACCTTGCTGCGGTAGTGCACCGTCCCGCCCAGGCTGAGGTAGCGTGCTTCCAATGCTTTGGCGATCGGCAGCGACCCGCCCAGCGGGTAACCGGCCTCGCGGTCATTCATCATTGCCAGGGTCGATAGGCACAGCATCATCGGGAAATCATCCGGTGCAAATTGGAAGAAGAGCGGCAGCCCTTCCCTGAGGAGGGGTTCTTTAAAACGCTGGGCAAAATCCAACAGGGTCGATCCATACCAGCGCAATGTGGGCAATAAGACCGGTACCATCTCCCGTCCCATGTTCGCTAGCTCGAGGATATCCCCCGCGGTCAGGTCCACCGGCAGGTCCAGACGTTTAAAATCCCGGATGCCTGCTGTAAATTCGCGGATAACGGCTTCATCGCCGGGTGCCAGGTCGAGCAGGTGGGCTTCCAGACGGTCCACATCGGTATAAATGTGCAGTTTACGCCCATCAGACCCTTCGATACACAGCAGCTCATCATAAAAATGGATCGATGTATCATCCAAGATGCCCAATTCATCCCACAGCTGGTTGCTCTTCATATTTGGGCACAGGCTGGTCAGGTAGCGCACCGCGCCATCAAAGACATAGCCGCGCCGCCGCCAGGAGGTGCACAAGCCGCCCGGGAGGCGGTGCATTTCGTAGATGGTGGCATCGAATCCGTTCATCTGGGCATAGATCCCAGCCGATAACCCGGCCACCCCCGCCCCAATGATTAATAGTTTTGGTTTTTTGTGCATGAGAAGATGGACCTTTCATTGCCTGTAAAATTGTGTCCAATTTTACACCCTTTTACGACGGTTCGGCCGATTTCGGTGGGATGAAGAGCGCATCCCACCCTACAAAGACGGTGGGGCAAACTTTGTTTTGAAAAGATCCCGGGTTGCGACTATAATTTATCTAACAGGATAATAAATCATCAAGGAGGCATCCCATGTCCCAACCCCGTCCCGTACGCGCCCCACGCGGCAGCCAGCTGACCTGCAAATCGTGGCTGACCGAAGCCGCTTACCGCATGATCCAGAACAACCTCGACCCCGAGGTCGCTGAACGGCCGGATGACCTGGTGGTCTACGGCGGCCGCGGCCAGGCGGCCCGCTCCTGGGAGGCCTTCGACGCCATCCTGACCACACTGAAAGACCTGGAAGACGACCAGACCCTGCTGGTGCAGTCCGGCAAGCCCGTGGCCGTCTTCCAGACCCACCCGGATGCCCCGCGGGTCTTGATCGCCAACTCGAACCTCGTCCCGCATTGGGCCACCCAGGAACATTTCGACGACTTGGCGGCCAAGGGTCTGATCATGTACGGCCAGATGACGGCCGGCTCGTGGATTTACATCGGCACCCAGGGCATCCTGCAGGGCACCTATGAGACCCTCGGCGCCCTGGCACACCAGCGCGGTTGGCCGTCGCTCAAGGGCAAATTCGTGCTGACCGCCGGGTTAGGCGGTATGGGCGGCGCACAGCCCCTGGCAATCTCCATGAACGAGGGTGTGGGGCTGATCGTCGAGGTCGACCCCGAACGCGCCCGGCGCCGCCTGGAGATCGGCTATGTGGATGCGGTCTTCGACACCTTGGAAGAAGCCATGACCCTGGTCGAAGAAGCGCTGGAAAGCGAAACGCCCAAATCCATCGGCCTGATCGGCAATGCGGCTGAAATCTTCCCCGAACTGGTCTTGCGCGGTGTGATCCCCGATGTCGTCACCGACCAAACGCCGGCCCACGATACCCTCAGCTATATCCCCGCCGGCTTGTCCCTGGCTGAGGCGGACGACCTGCGCCAGCTCGACCCCGCAGCATACCGGGAGAAATCCCAGGCCTCCATGGCCAAGCATGTTGAAGCCATGCTGGCCTTCCAAAAAGCGGGCGCAGAGGTCTTCGATTACGGCAATAACCTGCGCCAGCGCGCTTACGATTACGGCGTGGTGGACGCCTTCGACTTCCCGGGGTTCGTCCCCGCCTACATTCGCCCGTTGTTCTGCGAGGGCAAGGGGCCCTTCCGCTGGGTGGCTCTCTCCGGTGACCCGGAGGATATTTACGCCACCGACGAAGCCATCAAAGCGCTCTTCCCGGAAGATGAACACCTGCATCGCTGGCTGGATATGGCGAAAGCCAAGGTGCCCTTCCAGGGTCTGCCCTCTCGCATCTGCTGGCTGGGTTACGGCGAGCGCGCCCAGGCCGGATTGGCCTTCAATAACCTGGTGGCGGAGGGCATCGTCTCAGCGCCGATCGTGATCGGGCGCGATCACCTCGACGCCGGGTCGGTTGCCTCTCCCAACCGCGAGACCGAAAGCATGCTGGACGGCACCGACGCGGTCAGCGATTGGCCGATCCTGAACGCGCTGATCAACGCCGTCAACGGCGCCACCTGGGTCTCTTTCCATCACGGCGGCGGCGTTGGGATCGGCTTCAGCCAGCATGCCGGCCAGGTGATCGTGGCGGATGGGACGGCAGCCGCAGCCCAACGGCTCGAACGCGTCCTAACGGTCGACCCCGGTATGGGGATCGTGCGGCATGCCGATGCCGGCTACGAGCAAGCGATCCAGGCGGCCAAACGGCACGGCATCCATATACCGATGCTTAAGGAGGATTAATTTGCATAAGCGGACCTGGCGCTTCGTGTTCTTTACCCTGGCGATCCTGGCCGGCTTTGCCGCCGGGCTCGGTTACGGCTGGGGCATCAACCCCGTGCAGTATCACAGCACCGGGCCGCAGGCACTGCAGATTGACTATCAAACTGATTACATCCTGATGGTGGCAGAGCTGTACCAAGCCGAAGGCGACCTGGCCATGGCCTTGGCGCGTCTGGATTTTTTGGGTAACACATCGCCGCTGGCCTTGATGAATGATGCTATTGGTTATGCTGATGCCCAGCGCTATGCCTCCGCTGACTTGGGGTTGATGCGTAACTTGGCCTTTGCCGTACAAAGTGCCCTGGATGGGTTGGAGTGAAAAGGCGGCTGATCCATGCTGGATGACACCCGAGAGACTCGCATCACCCCCCAAGAACCGCCGAAGCGCAGCCCATGGTACTTGCTGACCGGTGCCGTTTTAGGCTTGATTTTGGGGTTGGTCTACACCTGGCTGATCAACCCGGTGGTCTACGAAAGCAGCACCCCCGGTACCCTGGGTGAGGCCGATAAGGACGTCTACCGCCTGATGATCGCCCAGGTCTACGAAGCCACAGGCGATCTGGGGCGGGCGTCACTGCGCTTAGCGCTGTTGGAAGACCCCGACCCGGTATATGCCCTGGGTGCCCAGGCCCAACGCGCGTTGGCAGCAGGCCGTGAGGCGGAAGCCCACGCCCTGGCGCTGCTGGCGTCTGCCCTGCAGGGACCACCCATTCAGCAGGAAATTAACACACAACCCCCAAAACCTACCCTGACGGATCCCCCGACGGGGATACCCACGCACACCCTGCCCGCCCCCACAACCACCCCCTGATCATTTCCCTTCCTCGAGGGGATAGCGGTAAAGGTTCGTCTCACGCCGGATGAAGCCCATCGCCTGGTAGAGCTGGTTGGCGTAGCAGCGTGACGAGCGTGAGGTCAGGTTGACCTCGCGCAAACCCATCTCCCGGGCTTGATCCAGGCAGGCTTCGGTCAGGGCTTTGCCGATCCCCTGGCGGCGTGCCCCCTGGTCCACCACCACATCCTCGATCCAGCCGTGCAGCCCGGTCGGCGATCGAAAGGTCGCCAAGGTGGCGCTGCCGAGGATCCGCCCTTCACCTCCCCGTGCCAGGAACACTTAGGTCGACCCAGAACCCGCCATTTCCAGCAAGTCTGCCCGGTTGGGCGGGGGACTGTGGTGGGTCAGCTGGGGCATCAAGCGCTCAAAGGCCGCCACGATCTCATCGGTGACATGGGTCATAACTTCAATTTGCATGGGCATTTACCTCCGTATCTGTGGATATTTTATCACCTTGAATATTGGTGAATGTTTACGTTTCGTAGTGACATTGGATCCTATGCCCCAACGGTGTAGATTACCCCTCCCTCGATTTCGCCGGTCTCCCGAGTTCGAACGGATAGCCTTCCCCTGGAGCGCCACGAAACACCTTCAGGTGCGGGGGAAGTTGTTAGCCCTCGCTGACTGCCTGCCCTGAGTAGGAACGACGTGAGGAATGAGCGTTTAGCCTTCCCCTGGAGCGCAGCGGAACACCTTTAGGTGCGGGGGAAGGTGGCACGCCGAAGGCGTGACGGATGAGGGGGATGAGGGCTTGAGCAATAAAATGCTGCGCACAACCCTCACAGGCCTCGCTCTCAGGGCGGGTAGATGTGCACACCCCATTGTTCTCGCTGGTCCTTTCAGGAGGCTTCGCACTCAGAAGACCCGCAAGATCATGGGCACCTATCAGTAAAAACAAAAAGGAATGCGCCAGAACACGCATCCCTTTTTCTATCTAATCTAAATTGGGAAGTTGAATTATTTGAGCAAATGCGCTTCCAACTGGATCTCCACGGCCGCCAAAGCCCGTGAAACCGGGCAGTTAGCTTTAGCGCCGGAGGCCAACTTAGCAAATTCCGCCATTTCGATATCCCGCACCCGGGCTTGGGTCACCAGTTTGACCCCGGTGATCGCGAAGCCAGCCTCGCCCTTCTCCATCGAGACGATTGCTTCAGTCTTTATCTCATCCACGGTGTAACCAGCTTTAGAAAGGTCTCCGCTAAGGGCCATCGAGAAGCAGCCGGCATGGGCCGCGCCAATCAACTCTTCCGGGTTGGTCCCCACACCTTCTTCAAAACGCGAGGTGAAGGAATATTGCCCCTTAAAGGCACCGCTGCCCAGCTCAACTGAGCCACTGCCATCCTGTAGATTGCCTTGCCATACAGCTGTCGCCATTCGTTTAATCATCGTATCTCCTTGTGTGTCATTATTTCATTCCTCAGATCATCATACATGTTCAATGTTAAGATCATATAAGATATAGCTTACCTTTTTACACATCCTTTTGCAAAACGCAGCCTGTACAAAACCCAAAATGGGACAACACCGCTGCTGTCCCATCCTAGAGGTTCGACCTTCATCCTTTAAATTACCGATTTATTTTTCACCCCAGCGAAAAGCCGGTACCGTCACCCATTCCTCGCCCTTCGGAAAAGCATAATACGGCAGCCAGACCAGTCCAAACTTTTCAACAAAAATATCCTTCTTAAAGGCGGATACCGGTTCCTCAACCACCTGGGTGAGAGCGTCAGCCCATTTTTGTTCGATTTTCTCAAGGTCTGCATGTTGTAGAGATTTAAGCTCTTCAATATCGCCTTGGATGTTTTTGATCTCCAGCTCGCTCTTTTCAACATTGGCTTTGGCCTGGCTGGTCATACGGCGTTTGGTGAGCGATGTGCTCACGCTCCTCCGCCTGCTGGAGAGCAAGCCAATCACATTTTCAGCTAACTTTCCAGCTTCCTCCATCCGCCGGTGGCCCAGCTGCTGTTTGTAGTCCTCCAACCGGTTTTCTTCCCGTGAAAGGCGGGTCTCAAGTGTATCCAACTGCCCTTTGTGCTTCCTTTTGAGCGCCTCGATCTCTTCTTCCTGTTTCTCTTGTGCGGCTTTCTCGCACACCTGGCGGAATTCCTCGTCCGACATGCCCGGTTCAGCCACCACGCCTAAAGCTTCGTTTAAACGCAGCTTCAAAGTCTGGGTGCGATAAATCCAATCCGCAAAATCGCTTTCCATGCCCTTAAGCAGCCTGGCATCCACAATTGACAAATTCTCAAGGGTGTCAAAGGCAGCCTCCGGTAGCGGGTCATCCTCGAGCATGTCCAGGTCAAGGGGTTTGGTGATGAAATTCTCCCAGCGCACCAACCCACGCCGCCGCATCTCATCCATGCGGACGGTGAAAGTGGCATCCTCACTGAGATTGTACTTGCGCGCCAGGTACACCACCCGCGCCTGCCCCACCAGTTCCGGCCGGTAGAAGTACTGCGGCCGTGGGATATCACCTTTGATCTGGCTGCCGACCTCCTGCAGGGCATCCGAGATCCCCCGGTTGACAGAATAATAGAAAACCGGGACCGAACCGGGCAGCACCGGCGCCACATCCCGTCCCAAGCTTGAATTTGATCCCGCTTGTCTTGTCTCAGGTCCACTGGCAGCAGCACGTTCAGCCATGTGCTCCATGGCTTTCGCCAGGGCATTGACCGCCGGGATCTGGGCTCGGGTCAGGGGTCCTGGTAAATAATTCAGCGCCCAGCGGGTATGGAAGGTTTGTGCTCCAGACTCATGCACATTATGCAGCAGGAAGACGCGTTTACCCAAAAGTGAGATCATCCGATCATAAGATCGGCGATCCACCCCTGGTGCAGCGCCTTCCAAACCGTCAAGCAGGCGGGATTTATCCTGCTCTGTCTGCAGACGCCCGATCATCCAGGTGCCGGCATTCGAAAGCCCTTTGTAGTCCACGTCAACCGGGTTTTGCGTCGCCAGCACCAGGCCGACACCGAACGCCCGGGCTTGCTTCAACATGCGCAAGATGATATTCTTGCTGGGCGGGTTGCTAACAGGCGGCATATAGCCGTGAATTTCATCAAAATACACCATCGCCCGCAAGCCGCTGGAGCCTTTTTGCGTCCGCATCCAGCTCTCGATCGCTGTGTAAAGCAACGTGACAAAGAACATCCGCTCCTGGTCGTTCAAATGCGCCAGGTAGAACACGCTGTGGCGCGGCTTGCCCGATTTTGAGGCTAACATCTGGCCAACATCCAAAGGCTGCCCTTCCAACCAAGTGTGAAAACTGGGCGCAGCCAGGAAGTTATTCAACAGCATGGCCAGGCTGAAACGATCTTTTTCGGGGTAAAACTGATCGAGGGTAAACACACCCAGCTTGTCGAAAGGCGGTGATTGCACATGGGTGATCAGGGTGGCCATGTCGAGGTCTCGGCCCTTTTTCCAGGCTTCCTCAAAGATATTTGAGAGCAAGATGTGCTCTTTGGATTGGACCGGGTCGATATTGCGTATGCCAACCAAACCCAAAATGGCAGTCACCGTACTGGAGATCTTCTCGCGCAGGATCTCACGGTTACCCTCCCAGGGGATATCCGGCGCGGATAACGAAGCCAGGATGCTGACGGGCAAGCCGGCATCTGACCCGGGCGTATACACAGCAAATTCAGCCGAATCCCGCAAGGCTTCCAGGTCCGATTTTCCTAAACCATAGGATGCCAGGCCATTCTTCCATAAGGTTGCCGCTTTTTGTGCCGCTTCTTCAACCGTTACATCTTCGCGGCGGGCGGCGTCTTTATCCACCCAGGGCTGAAAATCCTCAGGCAGCAGGTCAGGAAAGTGTAACAACAGATTCGTCAGATCCCCTTTGGGATCAATCACGATGGCCGGGATACCCTTCAAGGCAGCCTCCTCCAGCATGATTACGCCCAGACCGGTTTTACCTGAGCCGGTCATGCCGGTGATGACGGCGTGCGTGGTCAGGTCATCCGGGTCGTAATAGACCCTGTCCTCGCCCATCTTCCCCCCCTCAAGGTCGTAGGTTTTACCTAGGAAAAAATCGTTATTATCATTAGCCATAGCCGCTCCTGTTCTCAAGTCACTATTAATAGTATACAACATCCTTGATTCTCGATTAAGAAAAGTTAGCCGATTTTATGATGCGATCTATCGTCTGGCAATAAATTAGGTGAAACAATGCCGGAAAAGAGAGCCGTAAGCAGCTGATTTTTATCATTAGCAGAATCAAAAAAGGCTGCAGATTTTTCTGCAGCCTTCAGATAAATTATTTCAAGCCCGCCAAATGCCGCTGCGTTTGGGGACGATATCCTCAGCGGTGATAAATGCCTCCGGGTCAATCGACAGCACCAGGGCTTCAACCTCATCCGACTGTTTGCGTCTGACGCGGCAATCGATCAGCATGAAATTGGACTCACGCCCCCTGGCCGGAATCTCGGTGACGCCATACCCCGCATTGCGCAATGCGTCGGCGATCTCTGTGCTGCGATTGCGGCTGATGATGTTGAAGTGTGTATAACCAATGGCCAGTCGTTTCTCAATCGTCATTCCAATCACGTTGCCGGTGGCAAACCCAGCAGAATACCCGATGATGTTCAACGGATTTTCAAGATTGGTCAGAACCGATCCGATCACCACCACAAAAATCACCGACTGGATAAAACCCAGCACCCAGGACACCCATTTTGAACCCCGCATGGTGAACATAAACCGGAGTGTATCCAAGGCAATATTGATCGTGCGGGCAAAGAAAATGCCCAGCGCGACCAACCAGGCCGTAGGCGAAAGGAAAACATCAAACATGGGCATTACACCTCCCCATTTCGCTCGTCAATGCCATTCTTGATGGCCGGGTCATACATCCGGGTCATGTATTCGGTTACCATCCGGCACATGCTGAATTGACCACCTAGGGTGCGGATGCTCTCCTTCATGTGGGCAATCCAGTCCGCCGGCAGGTTATCCGCCGAGCGCTGCTCGTAATACAACGGGATGATTTCTTTCTCCAGCGTTTCATACAGGCTGAGGGCATCTGCTTCATCCTGCGCCTCAGGATCGTCCGAACGGGTCATGTCTTCGCCAATCGCCCAGCCGTTGTGCCCGTTATATCCCTCGCGCCACCAGCCATCTAAAATCGAAAAGTTGAGCACGCCGTTCAAAGCGGCCTTCATCCCCGAGGTGCCCGAGGCTTCTCGTGGGCGTCGGGGCGTGTTGAGCCACACATCCACGCCCTGGACCATATAGCGGGCGATATTCATATCATAATCTTCAAGGAATGCCAGGCGCCCACCAAAGCGTGCATCTTTAACTGCCCGGTACACTTCCTGGATCATTAATTTTCCGGGTTCGTCGGCTGGATGTGCCTTGCCTGCGAACACAAACTGCACTGGCATGCGCGGGTTGGTGACAATTTTCAGCAAACGGTCATAATCTCGGAAGATCAGGTTGGCGCGCTTATAGGTAGCAAACCGACGAGCAAAACCGATCGTCAGGGCATAGGGATCAAGCAAGACGCCGCTGGCGATGGTCTTCACCGGGTGCACATTATTACCAGCCCATTTTTGGCGGCCGCGGTTGATGATATCCGCCACCAATTTGCGCTTCAAATGCCGCCTGACACGCCAAAACTCTTCATCAGGGATGTTTTCCACCTGAGCCCAGAAATTGGGGTCATAGATATGATCCACCCAATCCGCACCCATATAACGCGAGAACAGGACGCCCATCCGCCTAGCGAGCCAGGTTTCGGTGTGGATGCCGTTGGTAATATGATCAATCGGGGTCTCGTCTGCCTTCCCATCGGGCCATAAGAAGTGCCACATCTCCCGGGCGACCTTCCCATGCAATTCAGAAACACCGTTGCGGAAGTCTGAGAGTTTCAAAGCCAAAACCGGCATGCTGAAAGCATCCCCACCCCAGGATTGCTTGATCTTGGCGATCTCAATAAACTGCTCCCGAGAAAGGCCAAGTTCTGGCCAGACATGCGAGAAATATTTATCGATCAACCATAAGGGGAACTCATCGTTACCGGCCGGCACCGGTGTGTGGGTGGTGAAGATGTTGGTCTTCTTGATCAGCTCGGTCGCCTCATCATAAGACATCCCTTTTTGGATGTATTCCCGCGCCCGTTCAAGGGTCAAAAAGGCGGAATGGCCTTCATTCATATGCCAGGCTGTGGGTTGATAGCCCAAAGCCCGTAATGCCCGCACACCGCCCATCCCCAGCAGGATTTCCTGGGAAATGCGCAGCTCTAAATCGCTGATGTAGAGCATGTCCGTCAGTTGCCGGTCGTTGGGGCTGTTGTCTGCGAGATTGGTGTGCAATAAATACAGCTTAACCCGTCCCACATCCAGCTCATAGATGCGCGCACATACCTTGCGCCCCGGCAGGTCAATCGTGATCTTGACCGGTTGACCATCCTCGTCCAGCAAACGGATCAACGGCAAGGCATCAAAGTCAATCGGGACATTCTCCGCTGACTGCCAGCCATCCTCACTGATGCGCTGGGAAAAATAGCCGTAGGTGTAGACGAAACCCACCGCCACCAGGGGAATTCCTAGATCGCTGGCCTGTTTAAGATGATCACCAGAAAGAACACCCAGACCGCCAGCATAGACCATCAAAGATTCGTGCAGCCCAAATTCAAATGAGAAATAAGCGACCTGCTCATCGTGTAAAGCCGGGTAGGTTTTCGAAAACCAGGTGTCATTTTCCTTCATATACCGGTCAAATTCCCGCATGACACGGTCGTACCTGTCAAGAAAATAGCGGTCATTGATCATGGCGTTCATGCGTGTGCGGTCTACATCCCGTAAAAACACCACCGGGTTATGATAGGAGTCCTCCCATAACAGGTCGTCGATTTGTTTGAATAGACGTTGTGCCTCCGGGTGCCACACCCACCACAGGTTATACGCGAGTTCCTCCAGGCGTTTGATCCGTCTCGGCAGGCTGAATTTAACTGGTTTTTCTCTCAAAATCTCCGTCATCATTAATTTCCTCTAATTAAAATAGAATACCTGCTGAAATAACACTTGGCTATTCCCGCAGGGATCTCCGTTTATCGTTTTTTCTCTCGTCTTTTGTGTGTCAGTTTGGTCATCGTGTCAGCGGTTAAATATACCACAAACAGCACTGTGACAACACCACAAGGGAGAATTAATAACCAAATCCTAACAAAGCCTCATTTGTAAGGGGTTAACATGTTCTCTATGGCCGAATCGCTTTGACCACTTCGATATCGTTTAACGCCATGTGGTATAAAAAGATGGCATGCAGCAAGTCGCCATGATGGGGCAGAGCAGGCAGATCTTGTGCTGCCTCTACGGAAAGGTGCCAGGTCTGCACACAATTTTCGGGGACGATCACCCGCCGCTCTTTTTGGTAGGCGTTGGCGTGGAATTTGAGGTAAGTTGCCAGGTGGTAGACACATAGATCGGTGACATCACCGACAACGATGAAGGTGTCCAAATGCTGGCGTGCATCCAGCCAATTGTTCAATTCAGTGTTGATGGCCGGGTGGATTGAATCTTTATAGATGGTGAGTAATTGGTCATAGAACGGCAGGTCTTTGATCAGGTCGATCGCCTCGGCTTGCGGTGTGCCTTTAATGGCATGTTCACCATAGGCCTCGAACTCCCGCGAATCTTCATGGTGGCCTTCCTGGATCAGCAGAATATCGCGCACCCCCTGGGTCCAGGCCGCATCCATCAATTGAGCAATTGGCTCTCCAATGGGTGCAACGCGCGGGCTTGCCAGCGGGCCCTCGTAGAGAAACCCGTTGATCACATCAATCGAGAGGATCGCGGTTCGCTCGGGTTGGGAAATTACATCCGCAAGCGATAACGTCGGTCGTTCTACAACAAACTGTTCCAGGTAATTGAGAAAGGGAATTGATTGTTCAGCCAGTGACATATTGCCTCCAAACGAAATAACGTACTTGATATCTTATCTATACCCCCTAAATATCAGAGATTTATTAATGGCTGGCAGGCACCAAATCCCCCTATTCTCTCGTACAATGAGTGGATAGGTTCAATAGGGAATCGAGCTGATCGCCGCCAGGGTTTCCAGGTGATGATGGGCGGTGATCTCACGCACCGTGCACGTCAGACCGCGTGCAACCAGGCTGTGGGTATGGACAAAGCCACCCGAATAACTGACGCCGTCCAGCAACGGACCCTCCGAGATGCCCGTAGCCACAAAGAAGGTGTCATCTGAAGCAACCAGGTCATCCAGGGTTAATACCCGGGACAAATCCATCCCCGTTTCGATCGCCTGCTGTCGATCTTGCGGGTTACGCGGCCACAGGATGCCCTGGATGGTCCCGCGCAAGGCACGCAGGCCGCAGGCAGCCAAGACGGCCTCCGGTGTGCCGCCAATCCCCATCAACACATCAATCCCGGTCCCAGGCCAGGCGGCCATCAAAGCGCCAGCCACATCACCGGCGGGGATCAAACGAATGCGAGCGCCGCAATCACGCACCTCTTGGATCAATTGCGCATGCCGAGGGCGGTCCAGGATAACAACTGTCAATTCTCCCATATCCATGCCCTTAGCCCTGGCAATCTTGCTCAGGTTATCTTTGACGGGCGCATCGATATCAACCACGTCCCTGGCTTCGGGTCCGACCGCAATCTTGGACATATAAAACATCGGGCCCGGATCAAACATCGTACCGCGCGGGGCGGCCGCCACCGTTGCAATTGCATTGGGCATGCCCTTAGCGACCAGTTCTGTGCCCTCCACGGGATCCACGGCGATATCCAGGATGGGCGGTTCGCCATTGCCTACCATCTCACCATTGTAGAGCATGGGCGCCTGGTCTTTCTCACCCTCACCAATCACGATCTTGCCATCCATTTCAATTTCGTTTAATAACAAGCGCATCGCATCCACTGCGGCACCGTCAGCGTCCATCTTGGCGCCGCGGCCAAAATGCCGTCCGGCTGCCATGGCTGCTGCCTCGGTCACCCTCACCAGCTCTAAAGCGAGATTGCGGGTTGGTTTTTGGACCATTGGGCTGTTCATCTCTGATCCTTCCGATTGCAGGTTGTGGCTTAATTGTACCAAACCACCATGCCCCTAGGGCGATGGCAAAGTCAAATATTTTCGCAGAATCAACGATCTTCACGCTGCAAACACCCCATCGCTAACAACCAGTATAATTCTCATAAAGCACTGATTCGCGAGGTATGTATATGAAATTTGATCTGATTGGTTTCGATGCGGATGATACCCTGTGGCATACAGAAATCCATTACACCCAGGCACAAGACGACTTCAAACAACTGCTCAACCCATGGGCGGCAGCAGAAAGAATCGACGTGATCTTGAATGAATGTATCCTCAACAACCTGCCAGGGTACGGCTATGGCATCAAAGCATTCATCCTGTCCCTGATCGAAGCCGCCATTTTAATCTCGGACGGTAAGATCCGCGGTGACCAGATCGAGCAAATTTTATCGATTGGAAAAGCGATGAAATCGGCCGATGTCGTTTTGCGCCTGCATGTCAAAGAAACCCTGCAAAACCTCGTGTCAACCTATCGGTTAATGGTCATCACCAAGGGCGATCTGCTGGACCAGACCACCAAGGTTGAGCACTCCGGCATTGCGTCCTTTTTCTCCAGCGTGGAGGTGGTCAACGACAAGAATGTTGAAACCTATGCCGCAATCCTGGAAAAACACGCTGTCGATCCTCATCATTTCCTGATGGTGGGAAACACGATCCGCTCCGATGTCCACCCGGTTTTGGCACTGGGCGGAACAGCGGTCCACATCCCCGCCGATACCACCTGGGATCACGAAATGGTACCGGGGTTTGATACGACCCAAAACGGCTTTTATGAACTCGAGCACATGGGCCAGCTGCCAGCGTTGATTGATCGCATCAACCATGCTTACTAAAACGAACTTTCTCACCAACCTCGAAGCTTCAATAGACCTGTGTGTCAAATTTTATCAACTGCAAAGGCATTATCATGGACATTCAAAATGCACGCTCGCAACTTAAAACCCAGGGAGGGGCGATCAGCGCCCTGACAACTGAACTGACCATAAAAGAAGCCCGATGGAAACCCAACCCGGAAAGCTGGTCTGTCTTGGAAGTGCTCAACCACCTGGTCGATGAAGAAATTTACGATTTCAGGGCACACTTAGACCACATCCTGCACACACCCGAGAAAGAATGGCCTAAAATCGACCCGGAGGGATGGGTCACCCAACGCCATTATAATCAGCAGATTTTAGACGAAACCTTGCTCAGGTTTGAAGCTGAACGGGAAAAATCCCTGGGCTGGTTGGCGGGGTTACCCGCGCCGGATTGGGATGCGGCCGTTACCCTGCCATGGGGAACCCTCTCTGCTGGTGATATGCTGGCAGCCTGGTTAGCCCATGACCTGCTGCATTTACGCGAGCTGGTCGAGCTGCGCTACCAGATCACCAAAGCGGCTAGCCACCCCTATCAGCTCGATTATGCTGGAAAGTGGTGAAAGGAGTAATACCTATGGAACCCATTCTCAGTTTTTGCGGGATGCGCTGTGATTTATGCCTGGCATACCGGCCCAATGTCACCGCCCAGCCAGAAAACCGTCAGCTTCTTAGTGACGGCTGGCACCAGTATTTTGGCTTCCGCATACCCCCGGAGGAGATCCTGTGTGAAGGCTGCCGGGCAACGGAAAGTGCCACCCTGGACAAAACCTGCCCGGTGCGTCCGTGTGCCATCGCACGCGAGCTTGAGCATTGTGCCCTGTGCGAGGATTACATCTGCGAAAAGTTGGAAGGTATCCTGGTGGATTTTGAGAGCATGCAACAAAAATATGGTCAGCCTATCCCCCAGGCTGACCGGCAACGCTTCATCTTCCCTTATGAGAACGCACACAGGCTAGCAGACTTACGCAGACAAAAACAGTAAAGCCACAGCTTACCTGGTGTCAGCTTGGGCTTACTCAACTTTTAAGTTGCGCACCCCTTCAATATCTGACAGCAATTCGATCAATTCCTCCAGTGCCTGATCACGCGAGATGCGGGCCACAATCTGGATGCGCAAACGTTTATTTTTGATGTTTTTCTGGATCGTAAAACTGGCCAAGCTGTCTGAAAACTTTTGCACGGTCTTGCGAATGGATTTAACCACACCCTTGTGGTAATCCGCCTCAATTTGAATAAAGCGCGCAACAGAGGTGCGTACAAAGCGGTTTTCAATTACGTTCAAGAGGGAGAGGACAACCAGCATCAAGATGGTGGTGATCACGCCGATTAGGTAATAGCCTGCCCCTACCGTCATACCCACAATTGCCATGGTCCAGAGGGAGGTCGCAGTGGTCAAACCCTTGACCGTGTAACCGTAGCGTAAAATAGCGCCTGCGCCTAAAAAACCAATACCGGAGATCACCTGGGCAGCCAGACGGGCTGGATCCGATGGTGTGCCAGGTCGCGCATAAAGATAACCCACATTAACGGATAAGACCATCGCCAGGGTCGCCCCGATCACCAGGATCATATGGGTACGCAGCCCAGCAGGTTGATCATGGCGCTCACGCTCGATGCCAACCGCCGCACCTAAAACTGCCCCCACCAGCACCCTCAGGATAATTTGCCATTCGGAAATCATAAGCGGTTCCTTTTCTCCGGTTTCATCATGCCAGGCCATCGTCAATGGCAAGACCACCGATGATTAATTCGATGCGTATACCCGTGATTGGGTAATTTTTACGAGTACAGATGAACCTAAAGCTGCACATGAATGCACTTAATTCTAACACGAATAGGTGTGAATTGGCAAAATTCCTATATATTATCCTTTTTATAGATTTAATAAATTAGATTGCCCCCTAGGAAATGAAAGGACCGATCTTTCAGGTGTGCTTGATCGCCAACAGCAGCTTGAGCCCCACAAAATCTGTGTGGTCTTCAATCCGAATCCACAGCCAGCGGCCATGCGGCAGGGCGGAGGGCTGGTTGAGCAAACCCCGAATACGGGCATTGAAATATGGGGATTTTCCGAGGGCTGCTTCATCCTCTTCAGGGTTTAGGGTGATCAAAGCGGTAAATCCACCCCGCTCTGGGAACAGCATGCACAGCTGCTGTGACCCTTTCCGGTAACGCAAGCCCCAACCGTGCTGCGGGTTGTAATAGGTCAACTCAGATTCGAATTCCTGGAATTCGCTCTGTAAATAGCCGACGGTATCCTCCCATACCGGGTAGACTTCCCTGCCAATGATTTGGCGGATAGATTCAGGGCTGGGCTGTACATCCCGATCAAGAAAACGATATTCCGTCATGTTTAGAACCGATTGCACCTTTCCAATCCACAGTCACACCATTCAAACGCCAATCTACCAACGGCACCATGATTTTATCCTAAAACAGCCTTATCTGCCGAGTTAAACTCGGAGCCATGAACCATGAATGAAATTTCTGTAACAAATGGAATGACTTACCCCAGATCAGATAACAGCCACCAGATGTCCTCACCCCCAAACCCACACCTGCGATAAAGCAGCGCCGGTTGATGTGCACTTTCCAATTCACCTGAAACCGTGATGATGCTCACACGGTCGGTCACCCGCTTGACCAGCTCCGTGACGATGGCTCGCCCCACCCCTCGCTTACGATAATTTGGATGCACCTGGATCCACTCCAGCGAAACTTCTGGCACCTGGCGATCTCGTTCAGCAATACCCAAGCCGGCTTTGTCCCCTGATTTAAGGTGGACGACCCACAGCCACAAACTTGGGTCATAGACCGGGTGCTGCAGCCACCCTCGAACAACGCCATGGGTGATATGCATGGCAGGATAGCAGGTGGAAATCAGCTGGGCCAGCGCATCTATGTCTGCCTCCGGCCTGACGGGTTCAAAGCCGAAGCCGGACGGGGGTTCTGAAGGTGAAACTGCACCCTGATAGCTGAGGCGAAAATATGCCCGACGCTGGATAAATTCTCGCTGGGCGAAAACTGGCAAGGCACTCTCATGGACCAAAGCAAAGGGTGCCCTGGTTATTTCATATACTGGGAGGTGCGGATCAATCGGATCAGCGCACCAAAATGCCATTAATCGTGGTCCGTCCCAGATTGTCAACGAAGATAGTGTGCCTTCGAGACCCAGTTTAACGTCCAGGTCCGAATTTGGCTGGCATGCAGCCGTCTTCCAGAATGCATTGGGGAGGGTGCGGCAGGGATGCTTACGGTATATTTCTAGCACCTGCTGAAATTTATCCACCAGGCCCCTCACCGCTGGAATGCCCATCCCCCGCAAACACCGGCATCAGCACTCATTGATCGAGCAGACCCTCTTGCAGGGCTTTCGCCACCGCTTCTGTGCGGGTGGACACCTGCAATTTGTGCAAAATGCTGCTGACATGAAACTTGACCGTGGATTTTGTGACCACCAGGTTTTCCGCAATTTCTGGGTTAGTCCGCCCTTCAACCAAAAGAGCTAAAACTTCTTTTTCCCTTTGTGTCAGATCGATACCCGGCTTATACGGCTGACGGCTGGCCTGGATCAACACCTGGGCAGCCTCCGGCGCTAAAGTAGGTTGACCCGCATAAGCCTGGCGGATGGCTTTAGCAAGGTCATCAGCTTCGACGTTTTTCAATAAGTACCCGATTGCCCCAGCTTTTAAAGCGCCTTCGACCAGCGCTTGATCTTTATAACTGGTCAGCGCAATCACTTTCATATCCGGGCATGACTTAAGAATGGCTTCGGTCGCCTCAGCGCCGTTCATCTTTGGCATCACCAGGTCCATTAACACCACGTCAGGCTGAGCGTGGTGGCATAAAGCAACGGCTCGCTCACCGCTCTCGGCTTCTGCAACCAGCGCCAGGTCATCATATGCCACCAGGAACGCACTCAGACCGCTGCGAACCATTTTATGATCATCGACAATCATCACACGGATCGGGTCATTTTGAGTCATTTGCCATCCTTCCTTAAATCCATTGCCAGGCCACAATCCTTATTTTAACAAATTCTTCCTGAAATGCCACACCAGGACCAAGGCCGTCCCTTCTCCTGGTTGGCTGGAGAAAGTTAAGGCCGCACCCACGGACTCAGCCCGTTCTTTCATGATTCCCAAGCCCAAATGACCAGGGGGCAGCTGATCGGGCCTGAAACCCAGGCCATCATCACGCAGGGTAAAAGCAACTGTCTCCAGATCACACCTGAAGTGCATCCAGACCTGGGTAGCTTGAGCATGTTTGAGAATGTTGCTCAAACCTTCCTGTGCAATGCGATAAAAGACAAGCTTGACATCGGCGGGGATATTGCACGGGTCAGGCACTTCCAGGTCAAAATACACAGGCAAGCCCGTCCGCCCGGTGAACGCATCCGCAAGATGCTTTAGCAATTCACCGGGATCGGCTTCACTGAGGGCAGAAGGCCGGAGCTCCATCAGCAAGGTGCGCATTTCTCCCAAGGCACCACGCGTCAGCTGCTGCAGCTCTTCCAGCCGTCCTTGGGCGTGTTGAGGGTCCTTGTCCCACAACTTTGGCAGCACATCCGCAATCAAGCTGGCGGAGAACAGTGTCTGCGTGACAGCATCATGCAATTCACGCGCCAACCGGTTCCTCTCTGCGACCACAGCGGCTGCTTGTGCTTTTATTTTTAACTGTGCATTGGTAATGGCCAGGGAGGCTTGATCAGCCAGGGTATGCGCAAAACGGACCTCTTCGGGTGTAAAGGCTCGCTCTTCACCGTAATATAAAACCAAACCTCCATACACGGCCTCGTCAACCACCAGGGGTGTGCACAAGGCCGTACGATAGTCTCCGCTGACCAACTCCCAACGGGTGTCGGATTTCATCGTGGTCGGGTCAATCCTGGACAAGATCAACGGCTTATTGAGAAAGGTGCTCTCAAGCAGACACCTGGCACTGGTGGAATCGGGGTTGTTCAGGTCAAGTAAATAGGTTTCCCCCGGCGGATAACAGGCTTGCACGACCACCAGGTCGTCCTGGCGCTCAAAAATGGCCGCTTTGCTGGCTTCGGTCAACCCCACTGCCTGCTGCACAATAAAATCCAGGCTCATTTCTAAAGGCTGGTTGCTGTTCAATAACCTAACGATGTCGCTCAGCCCGGATGCCATCTGCCGCCGGCGCTCAATCTCCTCAGTGCGCTCAAAGACCTCTACAGCCAATCTTTGGCGGTTCTGTTCGATGAAATGAAACCGCCAGCGATACCCGATGACCACACTGGCCCCCAGGATGAGCCCGACTAAAACAATAAACCACCATGTCTCCCAAAAAGCCGTTTGGTTCGGGCCACCCTCCGTGCTTTCAGCAAGCATGGTAATCTGGCTGTCCCCTGCTGCGCTGTATGCCGGGTTTACAAAGTGATGATTTCCGTCCAAAATCGGACATGCGCCAACAGAAACGACCAGGACCAAAGTCCCGAGCAGAAGCAATTTGATGATCAGTGCAGTAAATTTGAGCCTGCCAGAAAGGTGTACCATCACCCCAATTTTAGTCGAAATCCAGCCAAAACCCACAAGCCCCATATCTTAAGCCATGTATCAAGTGGGTTTAACCACCAAACCGGAAGTCAATCCACTTCCGGCTTGATCGGAGGAGAAAAAAGTGTTTTCGCAAAGCTTGGTCAACTTTTACGATTGGATGAATCAGACAATCCCTGAGCGTTCAGCCCGCTGCCAAGGGCTAAGCCCATGCCAGCTCCAAATCCAATGATGGCCAGGTACAGGTTGTGCCCGGTAAGCCAATAAAGAAAAATGGCAAAGAGGGCACCGCACAACATACCCAGGACTGCGCTGAACAAGGCTTTCTTCCATTTATTGACCATCGTTTTTCTGGTTTTCATCGCCTGATTCAACGTGCTGCGCTTGCTGTTCTTGAACAGGAACGCCATTGTCCGTCAAACCTTGCTGGTATTATCCCAAATAGAAGGCTGACTAACATCCGTCAAAGGGTGGATTTTCCCCCTGGTCACCCGGACAGGTTAACCTACAGCTCTCGCACAAACCTCACCCAGGTCGCAGCGCGTCCCCCGCCGCCATCCGGGCGGCGTTCATCGCTGTCCTCACGCCATTGCAAGGAAAGGAAGCGAGAAAAATGTGAGAAATCCGCTTCTACAACCCCATGAGGGCTTGTTGGTGAGGTTTGCTGGTGGGCATATAATAAATAAACACCCCCGGGGTTGAGCCAGCGCGCCAGATTGTGGCGATATGCTTCCCGCTCGAGGGCGCTCAAGTTGTGATAGCAGCCGATATCCAATACCAGGTCAAATTCATCCTTCAACCTGAGACGGCTGCCAACATTTTTGCACCAAACCTGTCCCCCAAAGCCCGACTGGCGCAGTTTTCTCCGCGCCTTGATCACAGACAGCCAGGCGATATCCAAGCCGACCACTTGCCAGCCATAGGCGGCTATGGTCACCAGGTTTGTGCCTGTCCCGCAACCCACATCCAGCGCCCGACCCGCTGGCGATGTTTCCAGGAAAGCCTTCAACTCCGGCGGCGAGATGCCCGTATCCCAGGGCGGCTGCCCCAGGTAACCCAAGTTATACCGAAACCAGCGCGGCATCTTGATCGACACGCAACCTCATTTCATTTTCACGCCACCAAACTCGAGCCTGTTCGTCATCATTTATGATAACCCCACCCACCATGTCCGTAAAGCTGCTGATCTCAAAGAAAAGCAACCATACAAAAAGAACACTGTCAGCGATTCAGCCTGGCAGGTTTCAACAGAAGGACAAAATCCGCTTTAGCAGCTGAAACCTGCCCGCATTTTTGCGAATCAGGGGGCTGATGGGTAAAATTAAACCCATCAATACATCTGAAAGGAGCACCATGAAAAAAACCATGAAATCAACTGCAACCCTCAACAACGGCGTTGAGATCCCTTACCTGGGTTTGGGCACTTGGCTGTCCAGGGGGCGCGAGTGCGAACAATCCGTTGAATTTGCCCTCAGGAACGGCTATGACCATATCGATACCGCCCAGGGCTATGACAACGAACGCCAGGTGGGTAACGGGTGGAAAGCCAGCGGTCGTCCCAGAGAGGATATTTTCATCACCACCAAGATTACCAACAGCAACCAGGGGTATGACAAAAGCAAACTATCCTTAGAAAAAAGCCTGGAAGACCTGCAAACAGACTATGTCGACCTGCTGCTGATCCATTGGCCCAACATCAGCGACTTTCAGCGCTCGATTGATACCTGGCGGGCCTTGGTCGATCTGCAAGACCAGGGGCTCTGCCGCAGTATCGGGGTCAGTAACTTCACCACCCCCCTGATCGACCGGCTCTTACGCGAAGTCGATGTGGTCCCTGCGATCAACCAGGTTGAATTCCACACCTTCCTGTATCAAAAACAACTGCTTGAGGACTGCCATGAGAGGGGAATCCAGATCGAAGCTTACAGCCCGATCGCCAAAGGAAAACGTTTTGACCATGAAGGCCTCCAGCATGTGGCTAAAAAATACGAGAGATCCCCCGCCCAGGTGATGCTAGCCTGGTGTTTAAACCACGACCTGGTCGTCATCCCTAAATCCGTCAACGAATCACGCATCATCGAGAACGCCGATATCTTCTTTGATTTAGATGACGATGATCTGCAAGTCTTGGATAACCTCCAACCGCAGACACGGCTGGTCAAAGGCGCAGGCTCGCCCCCTTCCTGGGAAAATTGATCCTGGTATGGATTTAACGCATTCCTGACGTAACGCAAACCATCGCGGTCAGCGCGCCAACAGGATTAATATACATCAACACAAAAACAGGCCGTGATAGCACACGGCCTGGTGAGTCTTCACTGATCGGACAACGCCGAGATCAGCCAACGCGAGCCATCTCCACCATCTGGTCAAGCACCGTTTCAAGCGCCATGGTGTGACTGCACAAGCCGCGGGATTGGAAAAAATCGCAAGTGCAATGCCAATGCCCTTCATCGTAGGTCACAGTGTGGTCACTGTGGTTTCCGGTGAAAATCACATTGAATTGCTTGAATACGATCCGATCTCGTTCCTCTGCGTAACGCTTGGCTTTCTCAATTTTGCCGATCATTCCGGAGTCCATAATGCACTTTTCCTTTCGATAGGTGGCGAAATAAAAAACAGCACGCGCGGTTCTCCCGGCGTGCTAAATCATTCAATTTTCGGCTAAATCTCTGCATATGTACCTTTTGTACAACTGCTAAGTTAACATGAGTATAAACCGAGTCGCCCTCGGTGTCAACGGCGCTTTTCCAAAATCAGGGCATCCTCGCCACCCACGTAATATTTCTCCCACAGCCTGACCACCTTATAACCACACTGCTTGTACAGGTCAATCGCTGCCAGGTTCGAGGCCCGCACGCTCAGCCTAATGGCCGGCATGGCTAAATCACCCTCGCATTGCGCCAGCAAAGCCAGGGCAATGCCCTGCCGTCGGTAGGGTGGCAGAACGCCCAGGGTGGTCACCCATCCCATCCTGCGGTTGATATCTCGCTCACCGCCTATGAACCCGACCATCCCGCCGTCCACAACGGCCTTCAAGCGCACCAAACCGGGCAGGGTTAGCGCCGCAATCAAGTCCCAAAACGGCCATAGATCCTCCGAGGGAAAACATGCCCGCTCAAGCTGGTTTAGCTGGGAGAAATCTTTCCAATTTGCGGTTTGGATTGACCATTCAACCGATTGAAGTTGCATCGCATCCTTATCTGCACATACTCGCATGCGGAGACCCAACCAAATTTCTTTTCACTTCCACAACAAAATATGGTCTTTCACATTATACCCGCAACATCTGGCCCCATTTTTTACATCCTTCAGGGCAATCGCAAAGTGGGAGATATGTCTGTCATATCGTTGTTCGTGAGTTAACGGACCCCATCCCCAGCCCTTCCCCTCGGGGAGGGGAAGGGTGCCCAGAGGGCGGGAAGGGGTGTTTATAGAGTGAAGATCGATGATTCTGCAAAAAAAATATGACTTTGCAATCGCCCTATTACATCCTTCCGTAAAGTTCAAAAACATTTTAACGATCATCTCCTTAACAGCATATCGGTTGATTAATAATCCCCAAAGCCCGAATTGGCACATGTTTTATGGATCCTTGCAATTCAACTTTTTTGTCCAGCAAGCACACATAATAAATTGTGGTACACTTTATAAGATAATCTAAATTATCATAATCATGATTTCCTTATTCATCCTATCAAGGAGGATAAGATGTTTTTGAACCGCCGTGCAGAACTTGATCTTCTTGAAAAACACTTCGCATCCAGTAATGCTGAATTGTTTGTTCTCTACGGACGTCGCCGGGTGGGTAAGACTGAGTTAATCGTTCAATTCTGTCAAGAAAAGCGTGCCATCTTTTTTGTTTCCGACTTGGGTTCGGAAATCTCTTTGCGTGCGGCTTTCTCCACAGCCATCAATGCAGTCTTATTTGGTCCCGGCCGGATGGATGCTGTTTACTCCAGCTGGGAAGCCCTTTTTCAAACATTAGGTCAGGCAGCACAGGAAGAGCGACTTGTGGTCGTCATCGACGAATTTCCCTACATGGTAGCAGCACACCCACCTCTCGCCTCAATCCTTCAAAAGGCCTGGGATCAAACCCTAAAGAATACAAAGATTATGCTGATCCTATGCGGGTCTTATATCGGAATGATGGAAGAAACCGTGCTCGGTTACAAAGCACCTCTCTTCGGTAGACGAACAGCCCAATACCTGCTGGAACCAATGTCTTTCAAAAATGCCCGGTTGTTTTTTCCATCCTTACTCAACCAAGACCAGGTCCGTGCTTATGCAGTTTATGGAGGTATGCCAGCTTATTTGCAGACCATTGATCTGAATAAATCACTTAACGATAATATTCGGGATCACATTCTTAGCCGAGGCTCATATTTATATGATGAAGCGCGCTTTATCTTACAACAAGAATTGCGAGAGCCGCGTAATTATTTCGCCATTCTCCAGGCAATTGCAGCAGGTAAAACTCGATTGAACGAAATCAAGCAAGCCAGTGGACTGGAAGGCGCCACTGCTTACCTTAACACACTGCAGCAACTTCACCTGGTTGAACGGGTGGTACCAGTGACTGAAAAGCAACCACAAAAGAGCCGGCGAGGTATTTATCGCTTAAAAGATCATTACTTGCGCTTCTGGTTTCGCTATATTCATCCTAATCGCTCGCAGCTTGAACGGGGTGGCGCACAGACTGTTCTACAGAATCAGGTCCTTCCTGAGATCGACCATTATTCTAGCCTGGCTTTTGAAGAGATCTGTCAGCAATACTTCTGGTTAGAGGGGCTGTCCGGGAAATTCACCTTCCTGCCACTCAATGTCGGTCGTTGGTGGAACGCCAGTGAAGAGATTGACCTGGCGGTGATTGGAGAAAAAGATGTGATTCTGGTCGAATGCAAATGGAGCAACCGACCTGTTGGAAAAAATGTCTTGGCTGACCTTGAGCGGAAGGCTGAAATTTTCCACCGAATATTGGGTGATAGAAAAACCCAATATGCGCTATGTTCACGTTCTGGGTTCACCTCGCAATTAATTGAAATGTTGGCTACCCGAAGTGAGGTTTTATTATTGGATCTAAATCAGATTCTCAAACAAAGTTAAAAACTATTCATCATCGCCAAGGGCATTGATGAATATCCCAATCTGATTTAAGGGTGTTATCCACATAATTTAATTTGCGCATTCCGGTGAAACCGACCAGTGATTCCGGAAATAATCGACCAATGACCATTTTTACTCACGTCACCTGAAGCTTATCAAAAACAAGTAAAATAGTAACTACTCAGCGTGCGAGGGAATAGGGGGATGTGGTGTGGCGGCGAAGCCGCCACACCACATCCCCCTTCCTTCATCAGCAGTGCTGCCTGAGTAGTTACGTAAAATACATCATAGACGGCATGCTTCATAGTGATTGGCTGGATAATGAAAATTAAAATTGCGCTCGCCCAATTCAACACCAAACTCGGGGATGTCAACGCCAACCTGCACAAACATCTCACCCTGATCGATCAAGCACGCCAGCAGAAGGCTGACCTGGTGATCTTCCCCGAGCTGTCCCTGACCGGCTACGCCCTGCTCGACCTGGTGGCAGATGCAGCCATCCGCCCCCACGAGGATGACCCGGTGTTCAATGAACTCCTGGGCGCCAGCCGAGACATCGACTTAATGGTTGGCTTTGTCCATGAAGACCGCCGACACCGCTTCTACATCGCCGCGGCCTATCTTGCGGAAGGCAAGATCAGCCATATCCACAACAAAATCTACCTGCCAACCTACGGGATGTTCGATGAAGGGCGCTTCTTTGCCCCAGGCGATTCGGTTCGCGCCTTTGATACCCGCTTTGGCCGGGTGGGGATGCTGATCTGCGAGGACTTCTGGCACGCCTCTTTGCCCTACCTGCTGTGGCTGGACGGCGCAGATATCCTGTTGTTTTCTTCTGCATCACCCGGCAGAGGGCTGACCCACGAACCCCGCTTGAGCAGTTCCGAATGGGTCGAGCACACCAACCGTGCCTACGCCGGCCTGTTCACCAACTTCGTCGCCCATGCCAACCGGGTGGGCTATGAGGATGGGCTCAACTTCTGGGGCGGCTCAACCATCTTCGACCCCAACGGTGACCTGGTGGTCCGTGCGCCGGATTTTGAAGATACCCTGACGGTCGCTGACATTGACCTCAACCAGCTGCACCGCTCACGCGCCCGCCTGCCGCTATTACGCGACGAACGTACCATCTTAGTGCAGCGAGAGCTGGAAAGGATCCTGGGTAAATCATGATCAACCTAAATATCAACACCCAATTGACTGAGAAAATTCTGACCGGCTTCATCCGCAGCGAACTGAACAGGGTCGGTTTCAAGCGCGCACTGCTGGGCGTCTCCGGCGGGATAGACTCAGCCGTCAGCCTGTACCTGAGCGCCAAAGCCCTGGGACCAGAAAACGTCCTGGGGATCCGCATGCCGTATAAAACCTCCCCTCAACACACCCTGGACGATGCCCAAACCATGATCGATGCCCTGGGCGTCCAATCCATGACGGTTGAGATCACCGACATGGTGGACCCCCTGGTTGCAAAATTTGATGACGTGAGCAAGCTCCGCGCGGGCAACATCATGGCCCGCATGCGGATGATTGTGCTGTTTGACCAATCGGTCGCCTTCAACGGGCTGGTGATGGGCTCCAGCAATAAAACCGAATTGCTCCTGGGCTATTCGACCATCTTCGGCGATTCAGCCGCCGCCCTGCAGCCCATCGGCGACCTGTACAAAACCCAGGTACGCCAACTGGCCCGGCACCTGGGGGTTCCTGAAGCCGTGATCAGCAAAGCGCCCTCGGCTGATCTGTGGGAAGGTCAAACAGATGAAGGTGAGCTTGGTTACACCTACGCCGATGTTGACCAGCTGCTGTACCTGCTGGTGGATCAACGCTACCGCCCAGAAACCTGCGTGGAGGAAGGATTTGACCCGACCTTTGTCGAACGGGTGGTGCACAGGATGCGCCAAAACCACTTCAAACGGGTCATGCCGCCCATCGCAAAGCTGTCCCAGCGCACCATCGGGTATGACTTTTTATATCTGCGTGACTGGGGGACTTAAACGCTCAAGCAGCCCTGCTGCTTATGAGTGGAGGTGTGGTGGGGCAGCCAAGGCGCCAGACCACACCCCCTATCCCTTTGCATGCTGTATAGTTACTGGGGGACCCGGTTTATTTAATTTCAATCTGCGGCGGAAAAAACGAATCATAGGCGTTGACCGGTGAGAATGTGCGCCGGTGCTGGCTGCAGGGGCCCTGCGCGGCAATCGCCTGGCGGTGGGCTGCTGTGCCATATCCCTTGTTTTTCGCAAAGCTGTACCCGGGGAAGCACTGGTCCAGTTCGACCAGCACGGCATCACGCGCCGTCTTGGCCAGGATGGCTGCCGCAGCGATCGACAGCGAGCGTGCATCTCCTTTGACCAGCGGCGTTTGGGGGCAAATCACCTCCGGCAGGGTCAGGTAATCGACCAGCACATGCTGGGGGGAGATTGCCAAATCGGCCAGGGCACGCGAGACAGCCAGGTAGGTCGCCGGGACAATCCCAACTGCATCAATTTCATCGGATGACGCCATCCCCACACCCCAGGCCAGGGCTGCAGCTTTAATCTCCCCCGCCCAGATCTCACGCTCCTTCGCTGACATCACCTTTGAATCGCGCACGCCCGATAGTTTCAACATTAGCTCAGGTTGATCGGGCGGCAGCACCACCGCACCTGCCGCAACCGGTCCGGCTAACGCTCCCCGCCCGGCTTCGTCCACCCCTGCCACCCAGGTGATCCCCTGGCGCCAAAGTGGATCCTCAAAGTCCAGGTTCGGGCGCTCTGGCAGCAGGTCGGGGTTGAACTTCCGCCTAGGCTTCATAACGGCCCTGGATGGCATTCGTGCGGATTTTTAACAGGTCAAAAGCCATGCGCAGCGAATCCTCCACCAGCCGAACGCGGCTGTCGGGGTCAAAATACCAGTCGATCGCCACTTCCTGCAACCGGTAACCCATCCGGCGGGCAATAAACAGCACCTCGGCATCAAACGACATCCCGCCCATGGTCTGCAGGGGAAAAACAGCTTCAGCAACATCACCCCGGAAGCACTTAAAGCCGCACTGTGAGTCCTGGATACCGGGCAGTACCAGCAAACGGACCATGGTATTGAAAACCCGTCCGACCAGGTGCCGGTAACCCGGCTCATCATAACGCTGCGACCCGGGCAGCTCGCGCGATCCGATCCTCACATCCACCGCGGTCTGGGCAGAGGGTAAAAACCGGTTGACCTGTTCGATCGGCATCGACAGATCTGCATCACACATAAAGCGGTAGTCGCCCGTCGCTTCCAGCATCCCCCGCCGGACAGCCAAGCCCTTGCCGCGCGCCCCCTCTACCAGGACTCGCAAATTCGGCATTTGCACCTGGTAAGCCTGGGCTACAGCCAGGGTGCCATCGGTGCTGCCGTTCTCCACCACCAGGACCTCTGCCGTATACGCCTGGGATTGTAAAAAGACGTTAATTTTTTCCAGGGACGGCGGCAGCCTTTGTGCTTCATTATGTGCTGGGATGATGATGGAAAGGTAAGGTTTGGTCAATCTTTCACCCTCTGATGCTCAATAATGGATAAAAAAATGGCAAGGGAACGCTGGCGTCTTCG
>JAHYJN010000030.1 GCA_019428905.1 Candidatus Brevefilum sp. | reverse complement strand
TCCTTAGCGGGCAAGTTGAGCCAGATCTGGCAGCCCAGCAAGCGCTCACAGGGCTGGGGCATCTCCTGGTGGATGATGCCTGAGCCAGCCGTCATCCACTGGCAGTCGCCGTCCAGGATGCTGCCGCTGTTGCCAAGGCTGTCGCCGTGTTCTAGATCGCCTTTGATCAGGTAGGTCACGGTCTCGATGCCGCGATGCGGGTGCCAGGGAAAGCCACGGATGTAATCCTCCGGGCGTTTGGAGTCAAAGGCGTCCATCAGCAGGAACGGGTCAAAATCGTAAACATCATCATGCCCAAACAAGCGCACCAGGTGCACGCCTGCCCCATCGACGGCCGCCCTGCCGCGAATGATTTTCTTAATGCTGCGAATTTTTTGAGTCATTTTACGCCGTCCTTTACATACCCATATTGTCAATCAACGGTTACAGATCATCGTCAAGCAGCTCTGTCGATGCACCCTTTATTTGATCTTACAATGTGACTCCCGGGTTGTCAATACAGGTTTATGTGACCCCGTTACAATGCACACCCCCTCTTCTTGCGGTATACTAACCCTTGCGAAAAATGATGAACAACAAACAGAAACAAGTCTACTGCACCTTCCAGGATGCCCCACAGCACACCTTCCCGGGTCATCCCGAATCACCGCATCGCCTGCATCTCATGCGGGAATGGTTAACCGCTCCCCCCTATCCAGAAATGGTTTGGTTGGAATTTCAACCCGCCTCAGAAGCGGATGCCTTACTGGTCCACTCACAAGCGATGCTGGAATCCATCAAAGCAGCCTGTAGGATGGGTCCACACGAATTTGAACCCTCACCCACCTATATGACAGAAAGCAGCTACCAGGCTGCCCTTGGCGCAGTCGGCGCGACGTTGGCCATCAGCCGCCGCATCCTGGCTGAAGGCCAGGGGCGTGGGTTTGCCATCGTGCGTCCTCCCGGGCACCATGCCGAGCCGGATCGCCCGATGGGGTTTTGCTTGCTGAATAACATTGCCATCGCAGCCGCCGACGCGGTCGCCAGTGGGGCAGGCAAAGTGGCCATCATTGATTTTGACGCCCATCATGGCAATGGCACGCAAGAAGCCTTCTGGCACACCCCGCAGGTGGGCTACTTATCAACCCATGAAATGAATATCTATCCCGGCAGCGGGCGCATTGAATCCGCGCCCCATGCGCGCGGACGGATTATCAACATCCCCTTACCCCCCTTTTCAGATACCCACGCATTCATCGACATTTTTCATGAGGTGGCCGCACCCTGGCTGCGAAATTTTGGCGCAGAGATGCTGTTGGTTTCGGCAGGGTTTGATCCCCATTTTTCGGACCCGTTAACCACCCTGACCCTGGACACAACCGGTTTTTTCCAGATCGCCCAAATGCTGACTAATTTAGCCGAAGAATTCTGCCATGGCCGCATCCTGTTTGTTTTAGAGGGAGGCTACGACCCACTTGCATTACGAGACAACATCCAGGCCTGCCTGGCCGCCCTCTGCGGCCGACCATCCTTCCCTGACCATTTCGGCCGCTCTCCTGGTGGACGTTCTGAAGTCGAATCAATCATAGAAAAACTGAAAAACCTGCACCACCTCAAGGAGGACTGACTTTTGTTAGAGCTTTACTTTATCCGTCATGGACAATCCACAAACAACGTCATCTTGCACGAGAACGACCACGATGACTACCTGATCGCAAGGGCCACCGACCCCCAGCTGACCCCTATCGGGGAACAGCAGGCCTACCTGGTCGGTCAAGCCCTGGCTCAACCCCCGACCACCCAGGACTTTGACCCCCAAAACCGGGATGGCTTTGGGCTTACACATCTCTACTGCAGTGTAATGGTGCGTGCTGTCCAGACCGGTTTGGCCATTGCTGAACAAACCCGTCTCCCACTGGTTGGCTGGCCGGAACTGCACGAGACCGGCGGGTTGTTTGATGTTGAGGTGGTCAACGGTGAACCGGTCTTTATCGGCCAACCCGGTCACGGCCGGTCCTTCTTCCAATCCCAATTTCCTAAGCTGATCATCCCGGATGATTTACCTGAAGCGGGTTGGTACAACCGGGAAAAAGAACCTCGCGAGCACTACCTTGTGCGCGCTCAGGCGATCATCGACCGCTTATTGGCTGAGCATGGCGGCACGGACCACCGCGTCGGCATCGTCATGCACGGCGGCATCTTTGCCCGCATCTTAACCGCCTTCTTCAACATCAAGGCCGAACGCTACTGGTTCCTGATGAACAACTGCGCCATCAGCCGCATCGACATTTCTGAGAAGGGGCATGTCATGCTGGAATATATGAACAAAGTCGACCACCTGCCCGACGACCTGGTGACATAAACAGTAAAGAACCTTTTTATGCCTGTAAAAGAAACTAAAACCGGAAAAATCGAATGCCGCCCAGCTCAACCTGAGGACGCCAGCCTGGCGAGCCGTTTGATTTTTGATACCTTTCCCAAAATGGCAACTTACATCATTGGCCTGGGGGATGACCGTCGGGCAAGAAAAATCCTCAAAAAATTCTTTGGCACACAAGGTCACCGCCTCAGCTATGAATTTACCGAGATGATTTGTGAAGACGGAAACGTGGTCGGCATGTTCATCGCCTACCCCGGACACGACCTGACACAGTTAGGATGGCGTATGGGCAAGCTGATCCTGCAAGCGTATCGCCTTGCTGGAAAGATTAAGGTCATTCAACGCGGCCTGTCACTGATCTTTATCCAGGAAGCCGCCCCTGATGAATATCTGCTAAGTAACCTAGGGATCAAAAAAAGTGCGCGCAATCGAGGCATTGGGGCCCAGGTTTTGCCCTATATCGAACAAAAAGCCAGGCAGGCTGGCTTTCATAAGCTGGCATTGATGGTCGATATTGACAATCGGGATGCGAAACGGTTTTACGAACGTCATGGTTTTGCGGTCAAAGCCATGCATCTTGAAGCAAATTCCCGCGTCAAGCACCTGGGCCCTGGCTACCTGCAAATGGTCAAAACCTTGCAAAGATGACGAACACAGGCTTCGAGCAATATCCGCCAGGCGTGCATGATGTGCTGAACATCCTGCTTGAGAATCACATCCCAATTGAGGTGCGCGTTTTTGACTCACCCGCCCGCCAGGCCAGCCAGGCTGCCGCGCTCATCGG
The DNA here is from genome assembly GCA_019428905.1 of Candidatus Brevefilum sp. GTDB lineage: Bacteria > Chloroflexota > Anaerolineae > Anaerolineales > Anaerolineaceae > Brevifilum. Next base: position 31,369 of record JAHYJN010000030.1, on the reverse strand, counting down.
CTGTACATTGGGCGCCATCGTCAAGTCCTTGGTCTTTGAAAAGCAAACCTTGGGTGATTTTCTCCTCGTTCTGGTTTCAGGTCAGAACCGGGCAGATCTTGAGGTTGTAAGCCAGATCATCGGCGACCGCGTTCGACCGGCCCCACCAGCAACGGTCCTGGAAAAAACCGGTTACCCGGTCGGGGCTGTGCCGCCAATCGGAGTCAAAGGTGCCTCCACTTTGATCATGGATGCCGATTTAATGCTGCACGAACATGTGTGGGCATCGGCCGGGGCTGAGAACATCCTCATCAAATTCGATCCTGCAGACCTATTGAAACTATCAGATGGCAAGATTGAAAATATTAAAATAACTTAAGTCCTCTCAATGGATAAATTTTTAATGTCCTCCCTATTCAATTCAAAGTGACACCATGCTTGTCGGGTTATTGGGTCTTGAGTCCAACAGTTCAGTTACTATGACGCCAGTCAAATAAACTGCCACGCCGACATTTTCAATCATGCAAGCGATATGTTAACAACCCCAACTAGATTGACGAACTTAAGTGTGATATATGAAATCTAATTTATAATAATATTGTTCAAACACTGCATATTTTTATAAATAATTATCACTAAGGTGATTGATGGTGAATGTCCACAGCACGAGTGAGTGAGATTGACGGACCAACGAGTGAACAAAATTAATCATGCCCATCTACTTTAATATCATTATCATTTTCGTTCTATTTTTCTTCAACGCCATATTTGCCATGTACGAAATTGCGATGGTCGCCGCAAAAAAGATGCGTCTGCAGCAACGTGCTGATGATGGCGTAAAAGGTGCAGCTGCCGCACTCGACTTGTTAAAAGATCCCAATCAGCCCTACCTTTCAACGGTTCAAATTATGATCACACTGATTGATACGCTGGCAGGCGGCATCGGCGGTGCGAGTTTAGCCTCACCACTGGCTGAGCAAGTTAGCAAAGTGGTATGGTTGGCAGATTATGCTGGGATACTTTCTCTGATTTTTGTCGTCGTCGTGATTACATACTTCTCAATTGTTCTGGGTGAACTGATCCCCAAACGGATGGCGGTCAGTAAACCTGAAAATATCGTGATTGCATTATCGCCCAGTATTCGCACATTAACGAAAATCTTTCGTCCTTTAACCAAGTTACTAGGAGCATCAACCAACTTTGGATTAAAGCTGTTTCGGATCAACACGGATAGAGGCCCAACCATCACCACAGAGGAAATTAAAGGCTACATCGAGGAAGGTCGCGGCCTTGGGTTAATTGAAGATGCTGAACAGGAAATGTTATCGGGTGTTTTGCGCTTGGGTGACCGCCGGGTGGAAGCTTTAATGACCCCCCGCCTGGAAATGACCTGGATTGACCTCAATGCACCCATGGACGACATTTGGGAACAACTCCTGCAGTCTGCGCATTCGCGCATCCCCGTGGCACAGGGTGACCTGGACCAGATCTCAGGTTATATCCAAACCCGGGATTTATTGGGCCGTTCTCCAGGCGAGCCAGGTTTCAACCTGAATGACTTCATCAAAGAGCCTGTTTATGTGTCAGAAAACATGGCAGCGCTGAAGGCATTAGAAGCCATCCAAAACAGCGGCGTCCACCTGGCGATGGTGATCGACGAATATGGCGGGATCACCGGCATGGTGACGGATTACGACATCCTTGAAGCGATCGTGGGCGAGATTCCAGAGGACGGAACCGACACGGATTACCTGGCATTCCAGCGTGACGATGGCTCCTGGCTGTTTGATGGGCTGATCGTGATTGACCAACTTAAGGAAATCCTCAATATCTCTGAAATGCCCGATGAGGACCGTGCTGGGTACCAGACGTTGAGCGGTTTTGTGATGAGCCAGTTGGGGCGCATCCCAAAAACGGGCGCCAAGTTCAATTTTGGAGATTACCAATTTGAAGTGGTGGATATGGATGGCAGGCGTGTCGACCGGGTCCTGGTCAGCCTACTCACGGAGGATGCTGACAAGGAAGAATAACAGCCTGCTAACTCTTTTAATGTGTTCATCCGCTGATTAATACAACCGAAGAGTTTACTCAAGTACAGCCAACAAACGCGTCAGGATCTCGATCACGGAGCTATGCATCACCTCAAGCCGATCGCCCTCAAAATGACACTTAAAGGCTTGGGTTCCTCCCGGGGTGCTGATGCCCATCCACACCAATCCCACCGGTTTATCAGGGGTGCCCCCGGTTGGACCGGCAACCCCCGTTGTCGATAAACCAATATCGGTATTAAATCGATTTCGGATACCTTCTGCCATCTCGCGCGCGGTTTGTTCGCTGACAGCACCATACGCAATCAGGGTCTGCGCCTGCACCCCGAGGGCTTGTTCTTTGATCTGATTGCTATAAGCAACCACCCCGCCGACAAAATATGCGGATGAGCCTGAAATTCCTGTGAGTGTATGGCTGAGCAAACCGCCGGTGCAGGACTCCGCGGTACCGATGGTATACCCACGCGCTAATAATCTGCTGCCGACCTCGGCTGATAGTGAAAGCAAGGTTTGCGCCATTTTTCCCTTTCAGATTTTTTCAGGGTCTTGATGATTCTGACCCTTTCCGAGCTCTTGTGACCGGGTGAAAGCCGCCCAAATGGCACGCGAGATGGCTGTGCGGAAGCCCATTTTTTCCAGGTAATACAATGCGGTCGCTGAAGTGCCCCCTGGGGAGGTAACCTGGTTGCGCAATCGAGCCGGGTGTGATTGATTCTGAACGTAAAAAGAAATCGATCCTTTGATCGTCTGCAAGACCATCTCCTCAGCGATCCGTCGCGGCAAACCGAGGTGAACGCCAGCATCAATCAGCGCCTCAACAAACAAAAACACATAAGCGGGGCCTGTGCCTGAGACCGCTGTGGCCATATCAATATATGATTCTTCCTCCACAAAGATTTCCTCACCTAAAGCACCTAAAATTTTCTGGGCGAGGGCATGTTGATCGCCCATGGCCCCAAGATTGTGTGACCAAACCGTCATCCCTTCCCCCACCTGGGCGGGTGTGTTCGGCATCGCCCGCACGATATTGGAATGATCAAGCCCCAGAGCTAGGGATTGGATGGTGGTGCCGGCCACAATGGAGATCACCAATGCTTCTCTTGCTGTTTTCCCATGCAGCTCGCTCATCACTGCCGTCAATTTTTGCGGTTTTACACACAGGATAATCACATCAGCGCCAAAAATCGCTGCTGCATTATCAAGGCTCATTTGAACGCCGTACTTTGCTACCAGCTCTTGCAGTCGCTCTTCACGCGGTCCGGCAAGGGTGATTTGCTGGGGTTGAACAACCTGCTTGTTGATCAAACCCATCGTGATCGCTTCGCCCATCACGCCGGGACCAATAATTACAAATCGACGTTGATCAGTCATATGCACCTTCTCTTACTTAACTAGATTTCCATCGAGTATACAGGGCATGCGACAAAATCCGCCCGCGACTCTTCTCAACCGTCACCAGCTCACCGCTGGTGATCTCACCCCCCAAACTGCTGACAATCTCCTGCAAGGCTTGATGCGGCACCAATGCCGATGCCTGGATCGCATACGAGGTCAGGCAGATAAAGCGTGGGTTTGGCGTCAAAACCCGCTTGCACAACCGCAGCAAACTGGAGATATCCTCAAAGTATTCCCAGACTCTGCCGCCTGGACCCCTGCCAAACTTCGGCGGGTCAAGTATGATGCCGTCATACAAGGATTTACGTTTGGCCTCCCGTTTAAGGTATTTGCGCGCATCCTCGACCAGCCAGCGCACAGAGGCATTTTCCAAATTAGATAGTTCCAGGTTCCGGCTGGCCCACGCCACCGCGTGTTTGGACGCGTCCACATGGGTCACTTGGGCACCCGCCCTGGCAGCAGCTGCCGTGGCCATCCCGGTATATCCAAATAGGTTGATCACTCTGAGCGGACGTCCAGCTGTGCGGACCTGGTCTTCGATCCAATCCCAATGCGTAGCTTGCTCAGGAAAAACGCCGATATGGCGGGATGTTGATAGGCGGATTTCACTTTTGAGCCCTTGATAATCGATGACCCACGTCTCATCCATTGGTTTTTTGAATGTCCAGTACCCGCCTTGCTCACCGCTGGTCGGGACCATGGTAGCATCCGCAGCCGCCCACGTTTCTGCAGGCAAGGCTTTCGACCAGATCGCCTGTGGTTCAGGGCGAAGGAGTGTGTAGGGTCCCACCCGCTCTAAGGCTTCCCCAGCACCGCTGTCGAGGAGTTCATAATCCTGCCAGTCCGGTGACGAAAGGAGTTGAAGATTTGGTAAAGGTTGTTTTTCCATAAGTAAAAGCCTCATTTCCAACCCAGCTGAAAGACCTGGTTCAGCCAGGGCAGTAAGAAATATAAGAATAACGCCAGGGCAGCTGCGCGTTCTACTGCAGAACGCCAAAAAACCTCGGTTGCCATTTCCGCGTCCTCCCGCCGAAGTTTAATCCATACCGGCAGGATGAACAAGACAGCCAATATCGCCATCATCAGGACAACCCAGGATGGGACCAAATCGATCAGGAAAAAAGTCACGATCCCCGTGAACGCCCCTAGGATTGCCATGGCGATCATCAATGATGTCACCGAGCGTTCTCCCAAGTGGCGGACCGTTCGACTTTTTTTCGTTTTTGATGCGCTGCTTAAGTCGTTCACATCACGCTTCAGCTGCAAGTAGATGTGGATGGCGATCACAAACACAAACGGCCAAAACCAAATCCGGTTGAGCCGGGAATTGAAAGAAAAATAGCCGCACAAAAATGGCAATCCAGACAGTAACAAACTGCGAATGACAATATCAAAATAGGCGATGGATTTTAATTGTACGTACTTCACCGAATACAAATATCCAAAGGTCAAGCTGATCATCCCAAAGATAAATGGCCACAGCCCCAACCCAGCAAACAGCACAGCAGCGGACACACCCATGATTAACGTGGCGATGCGGGCCGTTTTTGGAGCGATCAACCCGCTTGAGATGGGGTTGCGATTAACCCTGGTGACCGACAAGGCGTCATCTGGGGCATCTTCGATGTCATCGACCATATAAGCAAAGCCCACTGCCATCCAATTTGCCAGCAGCACCAGCAGTAATTGCCAGCTAAACATTCCCTTGGCGGCTGCAACGCCCAGCAAAGTTGGGACAATGACGTAATAGCCATATTCAGAGAAGCGAGTAAGTTTGGCTAAACCCTTTAGCGTCTTTTTCAATGAGGTCTCCAACCAATCGTGAACCTGAGTATACCATTTTTCAATCCGCAATCATTTAGGGTAATTACTCAGATTGCTTGGGAATAGGGGCAACAAGATCCAGGGATCGACTATAATGGTTGGGAATTAACAATCCGATGGACAGCGCAGATCACTTATCATAAATGATAGAATCATCGGATGACTGCCCCAAAAGGGAAAATAATGATTTTCGACAAGAATTCTTGGAGTGTTTGAGGAGTGCGGATGAATTTTGACCAGGTGATTGACCGACGGGATACTGAAAGCTCAAAATGGTGCTTGTATGACGACGATGTGCTGCCCATGTGGTTGGCAGATATGGATTTCCTATCACCACAGCCGGTTATTCAAGCTTTACATCAACGGGTGGAGCATGGGATTTTTGGCTATGGCGGTCCGCCTGATGGACTGCAGGAAGCCATCATCCAGCACCTGGCCGACTACCAGGAGTGGTTGGTTAAACCTAATGAGATCGATTTTGTGTGCGGTGTTGTCACCGGGTTCATCCACGCCATCTACAGCCTGACCGACCCTGGAGACAGCGTGCTGATCCAAACGCCTGTCTACCCCCCGATATTAAAAGCGCCTGAAGCCACCGGGCGCCAATCCGTCCATAACCCGCTCATCTTGCGCGAAGATGGCAAATACGAAATCGATTTTGATGATTTTGAGCGTAAAGCAGCGTCAGGTGTCAAATTGTTCATCCTCTGCAACCCCCACAACCCGGTCGGGCGGGTATTCACTCGCGCAGAGCTGAGCAAAATGGCTGAAATCTGTTTGGAAAACAATGTTTGGATCTGTTCGGATGAGATCCATGGGGACCTGATCTTTTCAGGCTATCACCATCTGCCGATTGCCAGCCTTTCCCCACAGGTTTCCGAGCGCACCGTCACCTATTTTGCCCCTTCCAAGACATATAACATCGCCGGCCTATCAACATCGGTGTTCGTCACTCAAAATCCAGAACTCAAACAGCGCTTTTGCGAAACCCTGCCCATGCTGCTGGGCCACCCGAATATCCTTGGGTTGACCGCGGCCCGGGCCGCTTACCAGGATGGACGTGAATGGCTGCACCAATTGCTGGCTTACCTTGAATCCAACCGTGATTTTGTGGCTGACTTCATCTCTGATGAACTGCCCAGGATTAAGCTGTGGAAACCTGAAGGCACTTTCCTTGCCTGGCTGGACTGCCGCGCACTAGCCCTTGAATACCCCCATGCATTCTTCTTAAAGGAAGCCAAGGTCGGTTTAAATGATGGGTCAGCCTTTGGCGATTTGGGACAGGGTTTTCTACGCTTGAATTTCGGCTGCCCACGCAAGACCCTGATTGAAGGTTTAACCCGCATGAAAGCTGCGCTTGACAAGAGACATTAAAATGACTGAGCGGTCGAGCAATACCGGGCAGCCAGTAAAGAGAAAATTTCTGATGGGCTGTTCAGTAATTGCGGTGATCCTCTTCGTGATCGTAGTCACCCCGCTTTTAATCTACCTCTCATTGGTCGGCCTGGGCGCCATGCTGATTGTCGCAGACCCCATCCAACCCGTTGACGCGGTCGTGATCCTCAGCGGCGATGACGGTGATCGCCTGGGCATGGCGGCAGATATGCTTGCCCGGGGTTATGTGCGGAATTTGGTGATCACCAACACTGACCACATCGTCAATTTGCGCCTGGCGCGAGAAGCAGAAGATTTGGGTTTTGAACGCGATCGGATCTTCATCACCAATTTACAGGTTGACAGCACACTGGATGAAGCCCAGGCCGTGCGCGACCTCGCCCAAACTCAGGGCTGGTCCGCCTTGATGGTGGTTACCGATCCCCCTCACAGCTTTCGAACCAGGCTGATATTTCGCTGGGAATTGCGCGGCAGTAATGTGGCAATTTCAGTCCGGCCGGTGGTCGGTCACTGGTTTCGTTCCCCGACCTGGTTTTACGATCGCGAAGGCTGGCGTTACGTCTTCCTGGAGATTGGAAAGTTGTTCAACTATCTGCTTTTCCATACTTAATCAATTAACCCCCTGTGTGTGATAAAAACACCTGCTGGCGAGAATTTTTGGACCTGTCTCTGCTTTCACTTCTTTAAAACAAAAATCGGGCTGCTTGTGCAACCCGATCATATTTGTGAAGATTAAACCTCTTCGTTGCCGTTTACAGGGATGACATTTGCTGCCTGTAAACCTTTTGGACCATCTTCTATGGAGAATTCTACTTCCTGCCCCTCCTTGAGCCGTTTGTAGCCTTCCATTTGGACTGCGGAGAAGTGAACGAAAACATCCTCCTCACCATCGTCACGACCAATGAATCCGTACCCCTTGGGGGCGCTAAACCATTTGACGGTTCCAACATAACGTTCTGACATGCTTATACTCCATCTTTCTAGGATTTATTAAGGTTCGATGCATCCAGTCCTTGAACTGGCGCCAAATAAATATAATCCCAACCAGGGTTGATGTCAAGTTTTCAGGCCTGAGCGTCGAAAACCCTACCCTTCTTCGGTTCATAAACAAACCCTATTGGGCATTTTGCAGGCACAATAACAGCTGTTTTAGTCCCCCAAATGGCTCCTGAGCTGTGACAGCCAACACATACTGACGGTTTGGAACAGGTTCATCACTAAGAATTTCGATCACTTGCATTTCCTCTGGAACCTGGCTTTTCAGCAGGTAACCAATGGCGTATGGGTATCGTAATAGAAGGTTTTCAAGGAAGGGGATGGTCATAAATTCCTGAAGGTTGACCTGGGTGATTTCATCCCCCAGGTAAGCCCGCCTGAACAGGATCTCAACTTCGTGACCCACAGGGTAAGATAGCGGCGTGATGGGTTGACCCGTCACGCTTCCCCCATAACCACCCTCCCCAACCTCCCCCCAAAGTGTCTTTGTCCCAGCATAGATGGCTCGCAGATCTTCCAGGCTGAGGGATGAAACCGGCACCTCCTCACCAGCGACAATCACAACCTCCTCAACCCCCATAATCGCCACAAAGGTGTCGCTCTCTAGCCGCTCTCCGAGGCGTAAGATCAGGTCGCTTTCTGCAAGGGACAAGTCAGACCGGGGCAGAACTTGGGTATACACCCCAAAATTGGGGATGCCTTCAACACATTCTGCGACCAACGGCAGCCAATGCTCTACAGCCGGTGTGAGCTGCAAGGCAACCACCTCCGGTGCTGGTTTTTCTTCAGCAAGAGGGATTTCTTCAGCACATCCCACCAGGCCCACCAGAAAAACCAATCCCAGGAAAGCCCACAAGACGCGTTTCATGTGATTAATTCACCGCCCATACCAGGATCGTGATGCCCCCTAATAACATGCAGTAAACCGAAAAATAGATCAATGAATTCCGCACCAGGAATTTAAGCAGCCAGCGGATCGCAATATAACCCACCACCATCGCGGTTAGAAACCCAATCGCCATAATGGGCAAAAATTCACCCAGATTGGGCACCTCCGTCACCATTTGGTAAGTCGAGAGGCCGCCCGCCGCCAGCATAATTGGGATTGACATTAAAAAAGAGAACTTGCCCGCAGCTTCCCGCCGCAAGTGTCGATACATCCCACCTGAAATGGTAGACCCCGATCGCGAGACCCCGGGGAACATCGCCAAAACTTGCATCAAACCCATCGACAATGCCGTTAGGAAAGTAATGTCCTGTGTATCACCGATGTTCTGGCTGACCATTTCAGCCAAAACCATCAGCACAGCCGTCACCAGCAAGGCAATCCCAGCGATCAGCGGTGATGAAAATGCCTCCTCGACCACATCTGCGAAGAACAATCCAGCCAGGCCAGCCGGGATGGTGGCCAGGATTAGCAGCCATCCCATCCTGGCATCGTGTGTGGCAAAGGGCGTCCCGGCAAACAGCTGCTTGAAAAAGTCGACGATAATGGCAGCTAGATCTTTTCTGAAATAAAAAATGACTGCCACCAATGTGCCGATTTGTACCAGGACATTAAAAATGAAAGTCTCTTTCGCCGGCAGCTGCCAGTTGAGGAAGAATGGCAAGATCACCAGGTGACCGGAACTTGAGATTGGTAAAAACTCGGTGATCCCCTGGATAATGCCTAAAATAATGGCCTGGATGATTGACATTGAACCGTCCTCGCTTATTGTTTTAAATTCATTAAATATTGCCTGGCAAAATCGGTATATTGACCGGCAAAAATCGCCTCACGCAACCGAGCAGCCAGGGTGAGCAGGGTGTGAATGTTGTGGATCGACAACAGTGTCCCGGAGAGCATTTCGCGCGCTTGGATCAGATGGCGAATGTACGCCCTGGAATGGGTCTGGCAGGTGTAACAAGTGCAGATTTCGCTAATTGGGCGTTCGTCACGGGCATACTGGGCGTTCATCATATTCATCCGGCCGCTGTCGCTCATGGCTGCGTTATGACGGGCTAAACGGGTTGGCAGAACGCAATCGAAGATGTCAATCCCCAACCCAACGCACTCAACCAAGTCCTGTGGTGTACCAACGCCCATCAAATAACGCGGTTTATCCGCCGGCAAAACCGGGTTGACCAATTTCAGCATGGCATGCATTTCAGCCTTGGTTTCACCCACCGAGAGACCGCCAATCGCATTGCCGGGAAAATCCAAGCTGGCGATATACTCAGCAGAGGCTATACGCAATTCCGGGAACACCCCACCCTGCACAATGCCAAACAGGGCTTGATCTGCCCTGGTTTTGGCTGCCAGGCAGCGCTCCGCCCAGCGGTGGGTGCGCCCCATCGACTGGAGGTTATAATCCCGGTCATAAGGCTCAGCGCATTCATCAAACGCCATGATGACGTCTGCCCCCAAGTTCTCTTGGATGGCGATGGACAGCTCAGGCGTGAAGCGGTGGGTGGACCCATCAATATGGCTTTTGAAGGTCACCCCATCCTCATCCACCTGGCGCGTGTCTGAGAGCGAAAACACCTGGAAGCCGCCCGAATCCGTCAGGATCGGCCGATCCCAAGCCATAAATTTGTGCAGCCCGCCCAACGCTGCGACCAGGTCATCACCCGGCCTCAGGTAAAGGTGATAGGTGTTGGCCAGGATCAATTTGGCATCTAAACTCAATAATTCCAGCTGGGTCAGCGATTTGACGGTCGCCTGGGTGCCCACCGGGGCAAAGATTGGTGTGGGGATATCGCCATGTGGGGTGTGGAACACCCCCGCCCGGGCTGCGCCATCCTGCGCCAGTAGGTCAAAGGTAAATGGTCCAGCAGTCATCTCACGAATTCCAAACGCATCATGCTTGTTATGCTTATCATCATCGAAAGTAGATTATACCTTAGGTGCATGCTGAGTACGCACGCAGGGCAATCATAAAATGGGAGTAATGTCTTTAATCTCGTTGTTCGTGGGTTAACAAACCCCATCCCCGACGTATTCACAGGGTGAAGATCGTTGATTCTGCGAAAATATCTGATTTTGCAATTCTCCTATGCACGCAACAACACCAAACAAGTCTCTTTACATTTGATATAACGATCTTTTTAAATGAGGAAAGCAGCGAATGCAGCCGTTTGTGGAGGGTCAGCCTTGATGGATCGCCTCAGGGCGGCTATACTTCTTCCCATGGAAACATCAGTTGATCAGTGGGTGCGTGCTGAATTGCACCTGCACACCTACGCCTCAATGGACAGCCTTGTCCAACCCCAAAAGCTGTTGGAGCATTGTGCCCGGATTGGGATTAACCGGGTCGCCATCACCGATCATAACAGCATCGATGGCGCATTAGCTGCCAAAGCCCTGGCGCCAGAGCGGGTGATTGTGGGTGAAGAAATCGAAACCACCCAGGGCGAACTCCTCGGCTATTTTTTGCGGGAATGGATCCCCGGCGGTCTTGAGCCGATGGAAGCAATTGAACGCTTGCGTGGCCAAGGTGCCGCGATCAGCGTTTCCCATCCCTTCGAGCAGACCCGCGGCCCAAAATGGACTTATGAACAGCTCCTCGCAATCGCCCCCCATGTGGATGCCATTGAAACCTATAACGCCAGGTGTTTCACTAACCAACCTAATGAGGAGGCGGCTGCGTTTGCCCAAGAACACGGCTTACAGGGAACCGTCGGCTCAGACGCACACTCCCTGTTCGAGGTCGGGCGTGCCGTGCTGTACCTGCCCCCTTTTGAGGACGCTGCCGGCTTTTTAGCGGCTTTACCCTTAGCACGTCCCCACACCCGCCTCTCACCGCCATACGTGCACCTATTCTCACGCTATGCCCATATCCACAAAAAGATGTTACAAGTCTTAAGAATCGCTGAAATGCCATGAAACGACTTGGGCTCAAACAATGGGCCATATTCATCCTGCTGTCTTATTTTGTGATCGGCAGTGTCTACTACCTGGCCAGTTATGCTCGTAACCTGGTGATTGGCAAACAGATCGTGTTTTCACCAATCATCGGCCTTCCTTTAACGATCATCGGCTGGCCGCAAATGGTGTACGCCGACATAATCCATCTGCAATCTCTGGGATTGAATTTCCCAACTGTTTTGGTATTGGTTCTGCTCTTATCCATGATCTGCTTCGTCATCATAACGATCGTCAAAGAATCACAGACCACCCATTCATAGCCACATATCGTGGCATAAATCTCATATTACGCATGGAATGAACCCATTAGTTTTTTGGATGGGGTATTTCAGCTTGGATCAGCAGGCCGCCCTCAGCTTTATTCCGTATTCGTAAACGACCGCCCAACAGCTTAACCCGTTCCTCAATCCCAACCAGCCCATAATGGCCGCTTTTCGAGAAAGAGGCCAGATCAAAATTCTCGACCACACCCTCACCATTATCTTCAATGGTGATCATCAAAGCACGCGGGGACGTCCGCTCAAGGGTGATCCAGGCAACCGTTGCAGACGAGTGTTTGTGAATGTTATTCAGACTTTCCTGGACAATGCGGTAAATCGAAAGCTCAATCGCTTCGGATATTCGGCCTATTTCCGGATCTAGATGTAAGTGGATCTCAATCCCAAAGCGTTTTGACCATTCCTGCGCATACGACTGGATAGCGGCATTCAGACCCAGGCTGTCAATCGTTGGCGGTCGTAAATTTCCACAAATAATTCGCAGTTCATCAACCATCTTCCGAATATTACTTCGGATCTGAGAGATATCTTCATGCAGTTTTTCTGGCGTCGGGTTTAAAGTATCCAATGCCTCCAATTGGAAATTGGTGCTGAGCAGGTCCTGGATGATCTGATCGTGGATTTCCCGAGCAAGGGCTTTTCTTTCTTCTTCAGAATCTGCAATTAAGCGGCGTTGAGCATTTTGCAGGGTCTGGTTGGTGCTGTCAAGCGTGGTGATTTGTTCTGTGAGATGGTTGACAAGCTGATTGTAGAGCGATTCCTGGTTGATCATATCCTGGTCGACCAGCATCTGGCTCCTGTGCAGATCATTCGCACTTTTTTGGGCTTCGTAATAATTATCTAATGCCCAGATGATCGGAAGAAGTTGTTGATAGTTCGTGGTTCCCACCAGCGAAGCGATGATCTCTTCGCGATCAGCCTCTTCTGAGTTAAATTCAGCTGCGCAATACCCCTCACGCATGACGATGATCCGGTCGGTAACATCCAACAAATGGTCCAGATTATTACTGAAGAAAAGGATTGATTTGCCTTCCCTTTGCCACTGCGAAATCAAATTCAATACAATCTTTTGATAGGGGTAGCTTAAGACTTCCATCGGCTCATCAACAATGATTAATTTTGGCGAGCCGGTCATCACCTGGGCAATCGCAATCATCTGACGAGTCTCAAGACTTAAGTTACACACCTCGTCACGCAGGCTGTCATATTCCACGCCAAGTTCAGCCAATAATTCAGCAGTTTTCTGATCCATCTCATTTTGAGCGGGTATTCGTAAAATTTTGCTTAAAAATCTTTGGGGAATTTCATTGCCGAGGAAAACATTGCTGGTGATATCCAGGTTTTCTGCCAGGCGGGGCGTTTGGTGGATGACTTCAATACCAATCGAACGAACATTGGTCGGGGCATGCAGTAAATTACCGGAAAAATAAATTTTTCCTTCATCCGGCGTATAAATTCCAGCCAATATCTTGGCCAACGTCGATTTTCCTGATCCGCTTTGGCCGGTGATCCCAATCACATCGCCAGGAAACAGCTTTAAGTTGATATTTCGCAATGCTGATAGCGTGCCAAAACGCTTGCTCAGGTTGACAACATGCAACAAAGGTGAGCGGCGGATCTCACTTTTTTTATCCACTGTGAATGGTATCCTCAAGAATCTGTTTGATCGTTTCTTTATCCAGCATCTTTTTATCAATGAAAGCAGTTGCACCGGCGGCTAAGCCCTGGCGGTGAAATTCCTTATCCGGATAAGCACTGATTAAAATAATGCGCGACTTTGGCGATATCTTTTTTAGATGTTTCACAAAAGCAATCCCATTTTGCTCACCCAGGATGACGTCCACGAAAAATAATTCGTAAACCGTAGACTCAACGGCAGCCATCGCTTCTTCAATCGAACCGACTTCTTGCACCTTGAGTTGTGGATAGAGGCTCACGATTGTGCGGTTTAATTGATATCGAAATCTGGAATTATCATCCACCAGCAAAACATCTCCAACGGCAGAGGATGTTGTTTCCTGTTTTGGTGAGATATATTTTACTGGCTCTTCGTCATATAGAATCCGCGGGTTTTGGTTCAAATAATTCACCGTTTCAAGACGGCTTTGTACATCTAAACTGCGGTAGATGCGTGTTAGATGATTTTCGATTGTTTTTGTACTCAAACCAAGTTCAAGTGCAATCTTTTGGTTATGCCACCCCTTATGCAGCAATCTGAGAATATCCCGCTGTCGCGAGGTGAGTGTCGGCCCGCTCGCACGACTCTGTGGACTGCTGACTAATTTTTCAATCAATGGGCTGGATATCCAGCGTTCACCGTTGATGATTCTGCCAATCGCTAAGTTGAGGTCTTGCAGCGGTTGATCTTTGAGATGGTAGCCATTCACACCCGCGCCAAGCAAGCCCTGGACGTAAACATCATCATCATAGGCACTGATGACTAATATCTTCATATCAGGATACAAAGCACGAATTTGGTGGATTGCCATGATCGGTTCAAAATCTGGCATGGTGACATCAATCAGCAAAATATCAGGGGCGTACAATTCAAGGGCAGCCATTAAAGTTGGACCGTCTTCAGCCTCCCCCACAACCAAGATAGAAGGCATTTTTTCAATTGCGTTACGAATGCCTGAACGCACAACAGCATGATCATCAGCCAAAAGGACCCGGTATGCTTCCATAAAACCAATTATAACATCCAGCATAACTGCTAGGCAGCCTTTCTGCTGAAAGGTGTGGGGGGTGCCTATCCCCTAACAGGCAACGTTGTTCTGGTTCAGCCCTTAATTTTGACTTTACTGGAACGGAAAAAAGCAAGTCGGGATAGGGGATTCTCCCTAATCATATTGGGGGAAATCCTTATCGGGTTTATAAACAATTATGTTAACATAGATAATGTATGTTAACCATTCTTTAAAGATTGCAGGAAGAATGCATTCACAAAAAAGGAGGTTTATGGAACGTAATTCAAATATGAAGGTTCAACCCATCTTACTATTTAAGGAGAAAAAATGAAGAAAAAGATTTTTATTTTGTTGAGTATTTTAATGATCCTCTCAATGGTGCTTGTTGCTTGTGCACCTAAAGAGCCCGAGGTCAGTCCTGAAGAACCAGCTGCGCCAGCCGAAGAATTAGCGGTTGGCATTGTGCTCCCCACCCGGGATGAGCCTCGCTGGATCCAGGATCAGTCCCGCTTCCAGACCGCTCTCGAGAGGGCGGGCTACACGGTTGAGATCCTCTTCAGCCAGGGCGACCCCTCCATTGAAAAAGCCAACGTCGAAGCATTGATCACCAAGGGCGTCAAAGTCATCATCCTGTGCCCCCACGACAGTGCCGCAGCCGCAGCCTCTGCTGAAGCTGCACGAGCCGCAGGTGTGACCATCATTTCCTACGACCGCCTCATCACCGGCACCGATGCCGTTGACTACTATGTCACCTTCGACAGCATCGCCGTTGGCGAAGCCCAGGCTCAATACCTGGTCGACAAGGCCGAAGGTACAGACAACCCGCTGTTCCTGTATGCTGGCGCAGCCACTGACAACAACGCCTTCCTGTTCTTCGAAGGCGCCTGGAATGTCCTCCAACCCAAGATCGCAGATGGCACATTCTACATCGTCAACTCCAGCCAGGCCATCGCACTCCAGGACAAGGCTACCCTGACCCGCGACGAGATGGGCAACATCATCGCCCAAATCACCACCAACTGGGACTTCAACGATGCCAAGAGCCTGGCCGAGGCCAACCTCACGGCTGCCCCCGCCGCCGATAAGGGCGATGTCTTCATCCTCGCTCCCAATGATGGCACCGGGCGTGCGCTCGCTGATGCTTTCACAGCGGATTCCGATGTCACCAGCTATGTTGTCACCGGTCAGGATGCTGAGATTGCCTCCGTACAATACATCATTGACGGCAAGCAGTCCATGACCGTCTTGAAAGACGTCCGCATGCTGGTCGATGATGCGATTGCCATGGCGATTTCAGTCGTCACCGGCGCCACCGTTGAGACCACCGGTGAGTACGATAACGGTGTGACCATGGTCCCCGCCAAGCAATCCATGGTAATCACGGTTGATCAGTCCAATGTTGTTGAAGCGCTGATCGACTCCGGTTACTACGAAGCCAGCCAATTTACTGGCCTTGACTAACATCAAGATTTAATATTCAAGTAGAATAGTGATGACTCAAGGGTCATCACTATTCTACAAACCGATTATCAACGAAAGTTATTGGAGAAAACATGAGTGTTCCAATACTGGAAATGAAGAACATCACTAAGCAGTTTCCGGGCGTTAAAGCGCTTGATGATGTCAGCTTCAAAGTTGAACGCGCACAAATCCATTGCCTTGTTGGAGAAAATGGTGCAGGCAAGTCAACATTAATGAAAGTGTTGAGTGGCGTGCATCCTTACGGGTCTTACGAGGGTGAGATTTACCTGGATGGAGAACTTCAAACCTACCGCAGCGTTTACGACAGCGAAAAAGCAGGCATCGCCGTCATCTACCAGGAACTTGCCCTTGTCCCCGAGATGATGGTCTATGAAAATATTTTCCTGGGTCACGAGATCCGAAGCGGGATCAATGTTGACATCAACGAAACGATCAGGCAAACCGTTGATCTTCTCAAGAAAGTTCGCCTGGAAGTCAACCCATCCATGAAGATCAAACACCTGGGCATCGGTAAGCAACAACTGGTCGAAATCGCGAAAGCGCTCAGTCGAAAAGCCAGGCTCCTGGTGCTGGATGAGCCGACCTCATCCCTGAACGAAACCGACAGTGAGAATTTATTCTTCCTATTGCGTGAACTTAAAAAAGAAGGCGTAACCTCCATCCTGATCTCTCATAAGCTGCAAGAAGTAATGTCAGTGGCCGATAAGGTAACCATTCTGCGGGATGGACAGAGCGTGATCACGCTAAATAACAACAATGGCGAAGTCAATGAAGACGTCCTGATCAAAAATATGGTTGGCAGGTCGATCGAAAATATCTACCCGCCAAGAGAAGAGCTTCCGGTGGGTGAGGTCATCTTCGAGGTTCGGAACTGGAATGCCTATGACCCGCGCCTCGAGCGCCAAATTCTCAAAGGTGTCAATATTAACCTCAAAAAAGGTGAGATCCTCGGCATCACTGGGTTGATGGGGGCGGGTCGAACTGAATTGGCAAAGAGCATCTTCGGCAACACAGATGGATACCAGATCGAAGGTGAAATTCTGGTTAATGGCGAACCGGTCAGATTTTCTGCACCGAGTAATGCCATCAAATCTGGATTGGCTTATGTGACGGAAGATCGCAAAGGGAATGGATTGATCCTGATCCAGGATGTTAAAACCAACATCACCATCGCAAATTTAAAACGAATCCTCAACCGGGGGTTCTTAATTGATGAAAATGCTGAAATTAGGGATGCACGCGAATACCGTGAAAGCCTGGATATCCGAACGCCCAGCATTAACCAATTGGTTTTGTACCTCAGTGGTGGTAATCAACAAAAAGTTTCATTGGCAAAATGGCTGTATGTTCAACCAGAGATCATGATCCTAGACGAGCCAACCCGTGGGATTGATGTGGGTGCAAAGTTCGAAATCTTTACTATTATGAATCAGATGGTGGAACAAGGGATGAGCATCATCATGATATCTTCTGAATTGCCTGAGATATTAGGAATGACCGATCGAATCTATGTGATCTCTGAGGGTGTTGTCACTGGTGAGTTAATGACCAAAGAGGCTGACCAGGAAATCATAATGCGCTATGCAACGATGTGAGGATAAAAAAATGACCTTTTTTCAAGAACTGACTCAAAATCTAAAAAGGAATATTCGCGACTATGGGATGTATATTGCCCTGTTTGTCATCTTCCTGATATTCACTTTTGCCACAGATGGAATGTTCATCTCGTCTCGTAATATCAGCAATTTGTTAAGTCAAATGGGCTACATTGCTGTTTTGGCTATCGGGATGACACTGGTGATTGTCATCCGCCACATTGACCTTTCAGTTGGGTTTTTGGCCGGTTTTTTGGGTGCCGTGGCAGCCATCGCGCTAACCCAATGGGGCTTCCCGGTCTGGGCAGCGATCCCCATGGTGCTCATCTTCGGTGTTGGTGCGGGATTGATCACAGCTTTAATGGTCGCAAATTTTGGCATACCCGCTTTTGTCGCCACATTGGCAGGATGGCTAATCTATCGCGGTGCCCTGCTCCAGGTGACACTCAAAACCGGCACGATTATCATCCCTAATCCTTCATTTAATGCCCTTGGGAATGGTTATGTCCCAGATTTACCCCTGCCGAATTTCCTGCCTGGACTGCACAAGGTAACCTTACTGGTCGGCGTCCTGGCTGCGGTTTTGATGGTTATCTCTTCAATCAGCAGCCGGAAAAAGAAAATTGAGTATGACTTCGATGTGTCTTCAAGGAACATGTTCATCATCTCACTGGTGTTTATGATCATCTTGATCGGGGCGATCACATATGTACTGGCAGGTTACAATGGTCTTTCATGGACCGCCGTGATCGTTTTAGGTGTCACACTCATTTATCACTTCCTCACAACCCAAACTTTTTTGGGTCGCCACATTTATGCTGTTGGCGGCAACCCGGAAGCTGCTGAGCTAAGCGGCATCAGCGTGAACAAGATCACCTATATTGTGTTCGGCTCGATGGGCATGCTATCCGCACTCTCCGGGATGCTGTACGCCTCGCGCTTACAATCAGCCACAACAACCGCGGGCACCTTGTTCGAAT
The DNA here is from genome assembly GCA_019428905.1 of Candidatus Brevefilum sp. Lineage (GTDB taxonomy): Bacteria > Chloroflexota > Anaerolineae > Anaerolineales > Anaerolineaceae > Brevifilum. Next base: position 12,803 of record JAHYJN010000030.1, on the reverse strand, counting down.
TGGATGCCATCGCAGCAGCTTATGTCGGTGGTGTATCCTCTGCCGGTGGTGTGGGCAAGGTGACTGGCTCATTGATTGGCGCGATCGTGATGGTCTCACTGACCAACGGCATGAACTTAATGGGCATCGATATCTCCACCCAGTATATCGTGCGCGGCGCCGTCCTTGTGGCTGCCGTGGTCTTCGATGTCGCCACCCGTAAGCGTGGCATCTAAGATCCAGTTATACTCAATAAAAGCAAAAATCACCGCTTGAGCTTGAAGCGGTGATTTTTTTAATTTCGTTCACACATCCAGTGTTCAGTAATCTTCGTTGCCCCGTCAATCATTTTGGATCACGGGTTTGCAAGTTGATGGATGATAAACAATTAATAAACTGGCTCACACCTCAATCCAAAAACAATACCTGATGACCATAAGAAATCAGGGAAATTATGATATATTAGGAGGGAAACTGCCCTTCCTGATCGGCTTTAATGGTGAAAAACAATCATATTGTAAACCCATTGAAAACATCAAACGACTTGATTGATATTATAGAATTTCATCAAACGACGAAGAATACATTTACGAATTGGTCACTGTATGCAAAGCGCACAAAGTTCATCCTTAATCAATCTGATAAAGCAAAACCTCAGGCAGGGTGATCTCAAACGCGCCTGGTTGGTCGCCCATCAGCTCACAGCCAGATATCCTGAGAGCGTTGAAGGCTGGCTGTTTTTAGCTGGCTTATGCGCACCTGAAGACCGCATGACCTACCTGGCAAAAGCTCGGGAAATCGCACCCCAAGACCCCAGGGTGGTCAAAGCACTGGATTGGGCACACACTCAGCATGCAGGTGAGCGACCCGAATCTGAATTAGCACCACCACACCCGCTAAAAGAAGAAACGTTTTCCACCCTCTCTGAAACCCGATCCTTTGAAGCCTTTACCCCTCGACCTTCCTGGCTGACGAAGCTCTCTCAAAATGGTTTGTTCCGCGGCTTGATTCACATGGGGAAAAAAGCCATTTTGATTGCGCTGACCATTTTCATCGGTACATTTTTCACCATCCACATCATGAATCGACCGGTTGTGACGGGCTATGCAACCGAGCCACCACAACTGGACGCCCTGATTGAGAAACAGGTTCAGGCTGCAATTTCTCGGTTTTACCGGGAGAACACCTTCATCTATGATTTGTCTGAGGATGAACAAGCTATCATTTATGAGGAATTACAGGCGACATTGAACGCTGATTTCGGTTTGGACCTGCCGCCATTTCAACGCCATCTCAAGTGGACGCTCAACGCACTAACCTTCAATTGGGGTCGCCTACGCGTCGGTGAGTACAGCCCCTTTGGGGGTTGGTTCCGTCCGCAGCAATCGATGAGTTTAAACGAGATTATTTTAGAGTACTTACCCAACACGTTGATCCTGGTGTGCACAGCTTACTTACTGGCATTCTTAATCGGCCTTCCCCTGGCGTTAGCCATGTCCCGCAATTACGGTAAGTGGTATGACAAAATATTTTCCTTCTTTGCGGCATTATCTTCAATCCCCAGTTGGGTGTATGGGATTATCCTAATCACAATCTTTGCTTTAGAACTGCGTCTGCTCCCGACTGGTCGTATGGTGGGCAACCTACCCCCAGAATCAAATTGGGGATATATTGCCATCGTGGCGCGCCACATGGTCCTGCCCGTTAGCGCTATTTTTTTGAGCATTTTTTTCAACCTAGTTTACTCTTGGCGTACATTTTTCCTCACCTTTTCAGCTGAAGATTATGTCGAATTGGGCAAAGCCACCGGGATTTCAAACCGTAAACTTCAAAAGGATTACATCCTTAAGCCCTCATTGCCGTATGTCATCACCAGTTTTTCGCTGTTGTTCGTCACCTTCTGGCAGATGACCCTAGCTCTGGAGGTCGTCTTCAACTGGCCTGGCCTGGGATGGCTGTATGTTGTCAGGGGCTTGCCAAATTTGTGGGGCGATACGATTTACCCGGGGGACCTGGTGATTTCAATCTCGCTGGTGGTCATGTTCGCCTACTTAATGGGTTCGATTGTCCTGATCCTGGACCTGGTATATGTCATCGTTGACCCGCGCATCCGACTTTCTAAAGGCAGCAAAAGCCTGCACCTTAAAAAACGCAAAGGTCAGCTTGTGCAGGCTGTCAAACGTCTCTTTCAAACAAAAACAGAAAAATCGGTTAAAACAAGCATAAATCAAGCAGGAAATAACTGGAATCATGACACGCCAACGACCAGGGCAGATGGTTCCATCCCACCGATGGAAAGATTCAAGTTTTGGAAGTGGCTCAAACGGGCGGCGGCTGAAATCGCCAGGTATCCATCTGCCATCATCGGTTTCAGCATCATCGGCATGCTGATCATCGGCTCCCTGTACGCCGTTATTTTCCTCCCCTATGAAAAGATCGGTGATGATTGGTCACGATCCGGTTTCGTCGGTCAGCCACAAGCACCCAAGCTTGCCAAGCCTGCTTGGACCAACCTGTTCATTAAAGGCAATTATCTTTCCACCCTGATCCTAGACAGCCAACAGGGTGACGCTGATTATGAGTTCATCCCCCTTAACGGGGAAACCAACAATGCTGTTCTCACCTTTAAGTTTGATTACGACTACGTTGCGTTTCCCACTGAAATTTTCCTGTACCTGAGCAGTAATTTTGAAGCAAAACGCGGCTTTGCCTCGCTATTTTGGCGCACCCCGGACGGGCGAGAGTTGGAACTGAAGACCACCGAAGTGGCGAACCTCACTTATTACGATTTTGAAAATGGCATTCAATATCGACGCTGGGTCAACGACAACCCCAATTGGGCAGCCTGGTTCAATACCTCGGATATCACCCAAAATTCGCCCCATTACCTCCTGTTCACTGATCCAGACCAGCCCATCCCGAAAGTCGTCCAAGGGCAATATGAGCTGGTCATCGATGGGTTCACCTTTGAAGAAGGCAGCCATATCCAGGCTGAATTGGTCATGCTGGGTCAAGTCTACGGCCTTTCCGGCACAGACTTCTGGCGTCGCGACTTGACCGTGCCCCTCATGTGGGGGATGCCTTTTGCCCTCCTGATCGGTTTGGGCGGTGCGCTGTTCACAACCATCATCTCGATGGCCATGGCAGCCACCGGCGTTTGGTTTGGCGGTTGGGTGGATAATCTCGTCCAGCGGCTGATCGACGTCAACCTGGTGCTGCCCATCCTAGCCATCGCCGTGATGGCATACGCCTTCCTGGGCATCAGTGTGTGGACAATTTTGATCGTGTACGTCTTCTTGAACGCCTTTGGCACACCAACCAAGACCTTCAGGGCAGCCTTCTTGCAAATCAAAGACGCACCCTATATTGAAGCCGCCAAATCGTATGGCGCGAAAAATGGCCGCATCATCTTAAAATATATGGTTCCTCGGTTGATCCCGGTCTTGGTGCCGCAATTGGTGATCCTCATCCCGGCCTTTGTGTTCCTTGAAGCCACCCTGGGGTTCTTTAACATCCGCATGCTTTACCCCACCTGGGGCACCGTCATCTACCAAGCAGCCACACGCGGTGGAATTTTCGGCTCCCGCTTTTGGATGCTGCAGCCGATCGCACTGCTGCTGCTGACCGGTCTGGGCTTCACACTGTTTGGACTGGCCTTAGAACGAATCTTAAACCCGCGTTTGAGTGAGGATTAAGAATGACCGAAGACGGAAGACCGAGGACAGGGGTATTTAGCTGGCAGCTCATTGCTGATAGCTGATAGCTGATAGTTCAAGATAATAGTTGACAGCACATAGTAAAACATACAGGGGTTGGCGGATTAGAATTAATTCCTGCCAACCCACTTATAGAATTAGTGGATTAAATGGCACATGCTGCTTAACCGGCTGTATACCCGCCGTCCACCAGGTAATACCCACCGGTCATGAAAGAGGCTTTGTCAGAACACAGGAAGGTGACCAGGTCAGCGACTTCTTGCGGCTCACCCAGGCGATCCATGGCATGCAGCGCCATGATCTGTTCTACTGCTTCATCATCAAAGCCCTCGGTGACCATGGGGGTATTGATAAAGGCAGGCCCAACCGAGTTAACCCGGATCCCCTTTTGGGCATATTCTAAGGCCGCTGTTTTCGTCAAGCCAACCACACCGTGCTTGGATGCGGTATATGCGGACGTTTTCTCAAAAGCATCCGTCCCCAAAATGGAAGAGATGTTGACAATCGCACCGCCGCCATTTTCAAGCATGTGTGGGATTTCGTAGCGCATGCAATAGAACACGCCGTTTAGGTTGATATCGATCACCTGCAGCCAATCTTCGATGGCATAGTCACCCGTGTTGGCTTGCGCGCCGCCAATCCCGGCGTTATTGACCGCATAATCCAGCCGGCCAAAGGCAGCAACCGTATCCTCGACCATCTGCATAACCGCCTGGTCATCCGAAACGTCAACATTCAAGAAAATGGCTTCACCGCCAGCCTCTTTGATATTTTCCACCACAGATTCGCCATTTTCTTCATCAATATCAGCCACAGCCACCTTGGCGCCTTTTTGGGCAAATGTCATGGCAATGGCTTCACCAATCCCACCCGCTGCGCCAGTAACCAGGGCGACCTTGCCTTTAAATTCTAAGTTTTTCATGCGAACTCCTTTCATCATTTGATCAATTTCTTGCTTTAATTAATCTGATTCTATCGGGGCAACGCTGGTTCGATCTTTGGAATACGTTAGGAAACCTGCGTAAAGGGGTTGCAAATAAGTTGGAAAATCGATTGGCAGCGCAGATTGACACCGTAACACCCTCACCACCCCAACCAGCAACTTCAACATCAGCCCCGACGCTGGCACCCATTCCAACATTCACAAAAACACCCACACCGCCGTCGGCCAAAACGTCGACAATGACATAAACACCAACAGGGACCCTACCGGTAAGCGGACACTTCGTCTACTAACCCCTCATCTTCCATTAAGCACAATAAAGGTATGCTGTAGGGTAGCTTTACCACCCCACCACACACCCTCTTCTTCAGTAGCAGGACTGTTTGAGGAGGTGCGACCAATCAAAGTAAGCATCCATGGTGAGGCTAGAGCTTCAAATCTGAACATCGGCAGGCCTTAATTGAGCACAATCCTTTGATTTTCATTGATTAATCTACATCACTTGTTAATGAGATTTTGATTGAAAATTTTCTGCGTGAAACTTCACTTTTTATAAATATTTGAATTAAAACTCAACCTTAAATTATCTTGACAATTTCTATCTTATTAGTGTACAATATCATTAATCGAATTCAAGAAGATAGGCAAAGTAAATAACAAAGGAGTTAATCATGTTTAAAATTTTTACCCGCACCACTCATATTACATTACTTGCTTTAGCGATTGTCCTCGTGTCTGCCTTTGGATTTACAGCGATAGCTTCCGCACAAGGGGATGTCTGCCCATCAGGCGGCAGTTGGGTGAAAGTCGAAGGAATTAATGCCCAGTCCTACACTTACACTGCGCCGTCCGGCAAGCTGATCGTTGAAACCTGCTACAAAGCTGGAACGACCCTTGTTTATAATGTCATCAATCCTGGCGTATCATCCATCACTGTCACATCGACAGTTTGGAATCCAACAGAGAACAACTACCAGAACATCAGCCATGCCAGTTTCCGCTTAGCTGATCCGCCCACGCCAACACCCACCCAACCGACGCCGACCCAACCGACGCCCACCCAACCGACGCCCACCCAACCGACGCCCACCCAACCGACGCCCACCCAACCGACGCCGACCCAACCACCGGTTATTCAGGTAACACCTCAGTCTACACCTGCCCCGGTTATCGCCCCAGCCACGGGTTCGCCCTCGGGACCTGGCACACTAATCACAGCCGCCAGCAGCGTCTTAGGCTTATCCGGTATTTCCCTCGGTATATGGCTGAAACGTCGAAAAATGTAAATCAAGAACAATCCTTGTTCAACAGATGATAAGTAAAGAACAGGAGGTGTTGATGGCTAACACCTCCTGTTTTCTCAGAAAACTGGCCTTTTAATTACTGAAAAAATTAATCAACACAGAAATTTAGACCAGTTACCATTTATAATCACCAACAACGATGACACGTCTTATTTCGAACCGAACCATCTTTCTTTGGCTCAGCATTTCCCTAGCTGTGATTGGCGTTGGGTTAATCGTGCTGCTGATGCTCCAGTATGGTCCTCGAAAACCCCAAGCCAGTGTTCCCGAGGATGCTTTAGCACGCTTTCAACCCACACACACCCGGGCCGCCACCCCCACACCTCAGCCTGAACCAACATCGATTAATCCAACGCAAACCGTTGAACCCTCACCCACCCCAACCTTCACACCCAGCCCGACGCCAACACCGGAGTGGATGACTTATGATGGGATTGACTTTCGTAACCAGGAAATCGAAACACTGATCAGCATGAATTGTGAGGGCGACCAGGTCTACCTGAACCCCTTCAGGATTAGACCTTATACACCCGAGCTCTTTGAAAGCGGTGCATTTTATTACAACTTGGCTTTCTCAATGGCCTGGGAACACCTCGGCTTTTACGGCCTGTGGATCCATTCCGGGCAATCCCCAGATTTTGGCGACTTGCCCGCTTACCCCTTGCAGCTCTATCTTGAAAATGACGAGAGCGGCTATCGCCGCAGCCCAAGCGATTTCAATGCCCACCTCCAATCTTGCTTGTTCGGGAGTGAATTACGCTTACGCCAGGGAGATAACCTTTCATTGAGTGAGGTGGTGGCGGCCGTCCGCATCCCTGCTGTTGAGGTAGATGAAGTCAGTCGGCACCCAATGGACCTGGTGCCCTTCCTGGCTGAGAATTACCCGGACAGCGGTTTTGACCGGATGGAGACACCCGGTTTACTGTTCTACTTTTGCGGAAGGCAGCTTAGCGGTGAGGCCTATCATAATAATCACGATTATTGGACCCAATCCCGGATAATTATCGGGTTCATACCGATCAGTGAGAATTAATTCATCCTCTTTTTAGTATTGAATTTCCGAAATCACCCCTCATTTTTTGGTATTATCTTGCTTGCCCATCGTTGAGAAATATCTTCACAGATAATTGCTGGATAAATTCAACTGGGAATTTCCACTAAGACACCCCTCATTATTGAAATGGCAGTTATGACGGCCGATCAATCCCTGTGTTCTCATCGATCCAGCCCAAATAAGCGGCTGATCCCCGCAATATCGGCATCTGGATGATCTCTGGCGTGTCATAGGTGTGGTGAGCGTGTAAAGCCTCCTCGACCTGGGGGTAGAGGTCTGCTCTGGTTTTGATCAGCAACAGCCACTCAGGCTCTTGCTGCAAAGTATCTTGCCAGATATAGGTAGAATCTATTGCGGCGACCTGCACACAAGCAGCCAGCCGCTCCCTGACCAGCACAGCGGCAAGCTGCTCAGCCTCTTCTTGGCTGCCAACCGTCGTGAAGATGATGCTGTAAGAAGTCTCCATTTCAAATTTCTCCTGAATCAAGGATTTAAATTTCTTTGCCTAAAGTGTTTATAGCATAACATAAATCCACCCTTAAAACACAGTGAAGGGAATTAAAAATAATTGATCAATCATCCGTCGACCAATGTAAAGCGTAGGGGCGACGCATGCGTCGCCCGTTCATTATATTAATCATACGAATTAATTTGCATTCAATAGACCCGTTAGAAGAAGATTGTTGATAATATTTGATTATTCAATAATCTCCAGTGGCCACGATCATGAACAAAAAGAACCATGTCTTAATTGAATGCCACAAATGGGGGATCTCAACCTTTACTCTTTCACTTTGTTGGTCCGATGGATACCCATATTCAGGCTTATAATAATCTTGAATAAAGTATCGCAGATCGGGCAGCGTGTCTCCAGACAGAAGATCCCACACGGCTTGCGGATTGAGAGGTTATGATGTCAGCATTAGCACATCCACAATATCCTGTCTTCGTCATGAGCGGGCGTGATGCCCAGCGGCGGAAACTACTGCAAACCCTTGACCCTGAAGGAGCCTATAAATCGAAAGCGCTGCTGCCCTTCCTGGGAAAGCGGTTGATCGATTGGCAGCTGGCAGCCTTACGGGAATCTCCCTATATTGAAGAACTATATTTACTCGGGCTGTCTGAGGAAGATGCCCAATTGGATTTTCCCGTGCACTATGTCCCGATTGAGACTACCGCTGAGTTCGCCGATAAGCTTGTTGCTGGTGTTAATTATTTGGCCGAGCTGGGAAAAAACCCGGACCTGGTGGTGATCAGCACCTGCGATGCGCCCGGCATCCAAACGGCGGATATCAATGCCTTTTTCGAGCAGCTCAACCCAGATGAAGCATATGAATTTGTGCTTTCCCTCGTGCCGGAAGACGTGATTGAGGCGGTCTTTCCGGGGTCAGGGCGGGTGGTGCTGCGCTTCCGTGACCACCAGCTGATTCCCGGCGAGCTGTATGCCCTCAGCCCGCGAGCCATCCACATCGGCCAGGAGGTGATCGCTGGCATCAGCCAGCGCCGCCGGCAGATCAACCGCCAGGTGAAGAAGATCAACCCGGCACCGGTCATCCGCTTGCTAGCGCAAAAGCCGCATATGTGGGTCGTGATCATCAAGTACCTGCTGGGCATCGCCACCATGGCTGATGCCGAACGGGCATTTTCAAAATCCTTTGACTGTAAAACCAAAGCCGCCATCGTCAACGATGCCGGCTTTGGCATGGATATGGACCTACCTGAAGATTACGAGCGCCTGCAGGCTTATGTGCAGGGGATAATCGGCAAGGAAGCGTGATCTCCGCCCCACAAAAAAATTTTTGCGTTATGACGCCTTAGCAGATTGTCTCAACAATTATCATCAAACCTGAATTTTTCCTGGATGGACTAAGCGTACTGAATGCTTCAACCCGTTCCATAAGGGGTACTCACTTCCGCTTTGCTTTAGAGATGCCATTTCCCTCCAAAGTAAAGGTTAATCCAAATGCTAACATTCTCTTAGCATAATTATTTAATCAAACACAGATCCCCGGTATTATGCAAATGGGACTACAAAGCAAATTCGAACGCAGAATTACAGTATCTTCATATCATAATCTACTGCGGAAATCCCGGGGATCTTAAAATTCCAGCTCCTTCTTTTAGTAAGAAGTCAGGGGAGGTTTTTGCCCCCAACACCTTAATATTTTCCTATTGAAAAGCTTTTTTCTTGTGCTTAATTCTTGTATACTGGAGATAATCTTTGCTGTATCTATCAAAAATTATCTTTGCCCATCAAGTTCAGGGGTTGGGAGGTTGTGATGCGAAACAGGCTCTTGATTGGATTGATCATCCTCGGTGTGTGTTTACCACTTTTCTCATGCACCTCCTCACAGGCAAAACTTGACGCGCACGCCACGCAGGTCGCCTGGGAGATCTACACCACGCTGACCGCTGCACCTGGTACCCCCACACCCCTGCCGACCTATACCGCTGCCCCGACATCGACCCTAACCCCAACAGAAACCGATGTCCCTAGCATCCGTGAGGTTTCCCCTGTCGCACCGCTGACCGGCATGCCGCAGGGCACCGATGGTTACCCCTGGTGGAATGACAGCGTCTTCTACGAGATCTTTGTGCGCTCCTTCTACGACAGCGATGGGGATGGCATTGGCGATATCCAGGGCATTATCCAGCAACTGGATTACCTCAACGACGGCGACCCAGACACGACGACCGACCTGGGCATCACCGGCATCTGGTTGATGCCCATTAACCCCAGTCCCTCCTATCACGGGTATGACATCACCGATTATTACGACATCAACCCAGAGTATGGAACACTGGATGACTTTAAAAACCTGCTGGATCAAGCCCACGCCCGCGGCATCCGCATCATCATTGACCTGGTGATTAACCATACATCCAGGCTCCATCCCTGGTTCCTCCAGGCGGGCAACCCTGCATCGCCCTACCATGACTGGTACATATGGTCAGACACTGACCCTGGCTACGTTGGTTCCTGGGGGCAGCAAGTTTGGTTTCCACATGGCGGACGCTTTTTCTATTCAACCTTTTCAGCAAACATGCCCGATCTAAATTTCAATAACCCGCAGGTCACCACACAAATTCAGGATATTGCCCGCTTCTGGTTAGAAGAGATCGGCGTGGATGGGTTTCGCTTAGATGCCGCCAAACATCTGATTAAAGTGGGTACCATTCAGGCGAATTCTGCGCCAACGCATGATTGGTGGAAAGCATTCCGGTTATTCTATAAGCAGATCAGACCCCAGGCGATGACCGTGGGTGAAATCTGGGATGACCCCCACATTACAGCGGCCTACATCCAGGATGGGGAGTTTGACCTGTCATTTGACTTCTACCTGGCTCATTTCTTTCTCGAAGGGCTCAACGCGGCAAACCCTGAGAAGATTAATACCCAAATAAAACTGTTTTATGATTTGGTCCCGCCTGGTCAATTTGCCACCTTCCTGACCAATCACGATCAAGATCGGGTCATGAGCCTGGTATTTGACCAAGACGAGAAAGCCAAAGCTGCTGCATCCCTCCTGCTCACTGCCCCCGGGTTACCGTTTATCTATTACGGAGAGGAGATCGGCCTGCAAGGTGAATTGGCTAATAATTGGAATCGCCGCCCCATGCAGTGGTCTGAAGATGTGAATGCTGGCTTTTCTTCAGGAACACCCTGGACGCCGCTCGGGCCTGCCTGGGAGAATTATAACGTTGCCCGGCAGACAGAAGACCCGCACTCGATCCTCTACCATTATCGCGATCTGATTCGGATCCGCTCTGAGCATGCTGCACTGCGTGTGGGTGACCTGACCGTGGTCAAAGTGACGGAAACCGCACTGTACAGCATCCTGCGGGTCAGCAATGCAGAGGCGGTGCTGATCCTGATTAACCTGTCAGATGAACCGCTCTCCGGGTTCTGGTTGACCAAATCAGGCAGCAGTCTGGCGGAGGGCGTCTACTACCCCGTCCCCATCTGGGGACAGGGAACCTTTGCGCCAATCGCTGTCAACGCCAATGGTGGATTCTTCCACCTCATGGAAACACCTGTGATCCCCCCCTACGGCACCATCATCTTGCAAATGCAACGAGGTGAGGATTAAGTCTGTGCAGGGTTAATCAACAACGGTTTTGCCAATCGAAAAATGAGCCATTGACGTGTGATTAAAGTCTGAAATTCACAGTGAACCAGTGATATTAAAAACAAACAATACCTATACGAAAGCCATTCGCTCTCAGAAGTGGTATAATCCGTAGGCTAAATTTTGAAGAAACAAATGAGATCATAAAAAACATGTTAGAAAAACTTACAGGCATTATTGACCGATTTGATGAAATCGAAGCCCATCTAACCGCAGTGGGCGACGACTATACCACTGCCATCGAGCTCTCCAAAGAACGCGCAGAGCTGGAACCAGTGGTCACCCTGGCACGTGACTACCAGGAAACCCTGGCAAAGATCGATGAGACCGAGCACCTGCTCTCCGCAGAAGATGAGGAAATGCGCACCCTGGCTGAGATGGAACTCGAATCCCTGCGGGAGAAGCGCGACCATCTCGAGAGCCAGCTTAAGAGCATGCTCGTCCCCAAGGACCCGCGTGACCAGCGCAGTGTGATCATGGAAATCCGTGCCGGCACCGGCGGTGATGAGGCCGGCTTGTTCGCAGCCGACCTGTTCCGCATGTATTCCTATTATGCCGAGCGGCAAAACTGGAAAACAGAGATCCTCTCCCTGCACGAAACCGGTATCGGCGGACTAAAAGAGGTCAGTTTCATGATCAAAGGTAAGGGTGCCTATTCACGGTTGAAGTTCGAATCGGGCGTGCACCGCGTCCAGCGTGTGCCCGAGACCGAATCCCAAGGCCGCATCCACACTTCAACGATCACTGTAGCGGTATTAGCTGAAGTCGACGATGTTGAAATCGATATCCCCGATTCAGATATCTCGATCGATGTCTACAAATCCGCCGGTGCAGGCGGCCAGAGCGTGCAGAAGAACTCAACGGCAATACGCATCACCCACCACCCCACCGGGATGGTGGTTGCCTGCCAGGATGAGCGCTCCCAACTGCAAAATAAGCTGCGTGCCATGAGCATCCTCAAGGCGCGCTTGTTTGAGATGGAAGAGCAGAAGAAAAATGCTGAAGAAGCAGCTAACCGCCGCTCGCAAATCGGCAGCGGTGAGCGTTCAGAGAAGATTCGCACTTACAACTTCCCCCAAAACCGCGTCACCGACCACCGCATCAACCTCTCTTCCTATAACCTGAACGGCGTGCTGGACGGGTATATCGACGAATTCATCGATGAGCTGACCCTGGTTGATGAATCTGAAAAATTAGCCTTTGTGGAGGAATAAGCCGATCGACCTGCAGCAAACCCGCACACATCTGCGAGCAGCACTGGCGAACGGCGGCTGTGAGTCGCCGGGAGACACGAGCATAATCCTGCTGGGACATGCACTCGACCGGCCCAAAAGCTGGATTCTCAGCCACGGTGAATACAGCCTGACCCAAACAGAAAATTACACCCTGCAAACGAGTTTAACCCAACTATTGCAGGGTGTCCCTTTACCCTATGTGCTCGGGCATTGGGACTTTTACGGACGCACTTTTCAGATCACCCCCGACGTACTGATCCCCCGCCCTGAGACGGAACTGCTGGTTGAGCATGCCCTGCAACATGCTAGCACTTTCCAACAGCCCCTGGTTATCGACGTCGGGACGGGCTCGGGGGTGATCGCGGTCACCCTGGCTGCCGAAAGTCCCGAGGCAACGGTCCTGGGGGTGGACCTTTCGATGGATGCATTGCGAGTGGCTCAT
>JAHYJN010000117.1 GCA_019428905.1 Candidatus Brevefilum sp. | reverse complement strand
GATTCCCCAAAAGCCCTTGCTGGAAGGTGCATTGGGGCAGCGATTCCAGGAACCAACGACCGTATTGCTTGGTCAGCACACGTTTATCCAGGACAACCACCACGCCGCGATCCGTTTGGGTGCGGATCAGGCGGCCGAAACCCTGCCTGAAGCGCAAAATAGCTTCTGGCAGCGCATACTGATAGAAGGGGTCTTCAAAGGTCTCTGAACGGGCTGCCACGATGGGGTCAGAAGGGACATCAAACGGCAGTTTGACGATCACCACCACCGAAAGGGCATCCCCGGGCACGTCCACGCCCTCCCAGAAGGCGCGTGTACCCAGCAGGATGGCCCGTTCCGTGTCGCGGAAAGTCTCCAGAAGGGTATTGGCGGATGCGCCTTCACCTTGTTCATAGATTTGGATATCCTCCTGTGCAAGGATTGGCGATAGCTTGCTGGATGTGCGCTGCAGTTGGGCATACGAGGTGAACAGCGCCAGCATCCGTCCGCCAGATGCCTTGGCGACGCTAGCGATGGCTGTTTCCACCGCGCGCTGGTGGCCGTTGTAATCCGAAGGTTCGGGGACATCTGTGGCCACATACACCAGGGCGGATTTTTCATAATCGAAGGGCGATCCAACCACCAGCTCGTCGGCATCTTCCGCGTTCAAGCGCTGGCGCAGGTATTCGAACTCGCCGTTTGCCGTCAGCGTCGCAGAGGTCAGGATCACGCTTTCCTTTTGGAACCAGAGGTATTTTTCCATCATCCGCCCAATATGCAGCGGGGCGGCATTCAGGTCGATCATCATGTATTTGGGGTTGAGCTCTACCCAATAGATCAGGTCCGGCTCTGGTTCGAGGGTCAAACCGTTCAGGTTGCGTTGGATTTCTTCGATGCGGGAGAACATATTTCCCAAACTTCCCCACATATCTTCTGCTTCCTCGATATCCTGATCAGCCAGCTCGCGCATGGGGGTGCGCAATTCTCGCAGGATGGTCAGCAAGCCTTCAAGGGTCTTGTCCGCGGATTCCCAGGCGATCTCTACATCCAACCAGATGGGCAGGGTGCGGGTTGAGGGCAGCACCCGTTCCTGTTGGGGGTAGGTGCCTAGGGGTCGGCCTTCCCTCATATCTTCGAGAAATGTGTCTAACGCCTGGTAGTATTGTGTCATCTGGCTGTCAAAACGCATGGCAAGGTCGGCTGCCTTACTCACCAGCTGGTTCAGGGCAGCCATCTGGGCGGGTTTGAGCAGCGCTTCGCACAGCTCCATAAAGCGGCCAAGCAGACCGGACTTTGGACCGCCCAGTTCCCGCGTCAGGCGGGTGATATCCACCGCCCGAGCTCGGAAGGACATGGCGTCGGTTGTGGCTGACTCCAGGTGATGGGCTTCATCGACGACCAGGTAGTCAAAGGGCGGCAGCACGCGGTTGCCGGTGGCCGTGTCAGCCAGCAGCAGCGCATGGTTGACGATCAATAGGTGCGCATTTTCGGCCGCAATCTTCGCCCGGTAGAAGGGACAGCGTCCCCCTGTACGCTTGAGGCACACATCCAGGCGGCAGCCTTCATCTTCGGCAGACAGCCGTGACCAGACCATGCGCTCAATGCTGCCATTCAGGTTGATCTCGGTGCGGTCGCCTGTGCGGCTGTCCAGCAGCCACACCAGCACCTTGGCCAGCACACGTGCTTCGTGGATATTCTCAGGTTTACGGCGCCGCATCACCTCGACCCGCCGCGGGCACAGATAGTTTGATCGGCCTTTGAGAACGGCTGCCCTCAGCGGGATATTCAGAGCGTGCTGCAGATCGGGGATGTCTTTGTTGATCAACTGGTCCTGCAGGTTGATGGTGTTGGTTGAAATCACCACGCGGGTGTTGTTCTTGAGGGCCCAATAGGCGGCCGGGATCAGGTAAGCGAGGGATTTTCCCGTGCCAGTGCCCGCCTCGACCAGCATATGCTGGGAGTTGTTGAACGATTCAGCAACCGAGCGCAGCATGTCGACCTGCTGCTGGCGGTATTCGTACTGCCCGAGGTACTTGGCAAATTGGCCGTTCCGGTCTAATACGGCGGCCACATCATCGACATTCAGTTTGGTGTCACCGGTTTCCGCGCCCACCCGCAGGTCCTCATCGTCGATGGGTTTCTCAAACAGCGGGCCGGTCGCTCCCCCTGGGTCTTTCCTGGCCTGGACGTGCTCTTTGGCGCGTTGGCGCAAGACCGTCTGGAAAGCCCAGTTGGCCTGCCAATCCAGCGGCTCACCCATACGCACAATTTCTGCCAACAGCGTCAGCGGCAGCTGGTGAGCTTTCTCCATCAGCGCGATGAAGACGGCGTGAGTCGCCCTGGCATCATCCAGCGCCCGATGCGTGGCAGGGAGCAGGATGTTCAGCTGCTGCGCCAAGGCGGACAGGTTGTAGCGGCTGGCAGTCGGCATCAACACGGCTGCCAGCTCGTAGGTGTCGATGTCGATATTGTGAAGCAGCGCGCCTGCCTGCCGTAGAAAGCTCAGGTCAAAGCTGATGTTGTGCCCGACAACGGGTGCATTTCCGACAAAAGCGATCAGGTCCCCCATCACGTCAACCAGGTAGGGCGCATTGCGCACCATCGGGTTGGAGATGCCGGTCAGCTGGGTGATGAAGCCCGGGATCGGTCGGCGGGGGTTGACCAGCGTGGACCATTCATCTTCCACCCGGTGGCCATTGAACTTGACCGCCCCAATTTCAATGATGGCATCCTCATCCGGGTTTAACCCGGTTGTTTCGAGATCTACTGCAACAATGATGGACATAAGAAGGATTATACCCGTGGAATGCGTCGTAAATGGGGTATCGGAGATATTGGGTAATAGGAATGAGGAATTGGGTATTAGGTATGAGGTAGGAGGACGGGGGACGGGTCAACCTCTCATGAGGTTGACACTTCGCTGATGCGCCTTGATGGCGCTCAGCTTCGGAGACGGAGGACGGGTGACGGACTTTCTTTTCCCGGTCTTCCGTCTTCGGTCTTCCGTCGCTTGTTGCCTAATCTAACACACTTCAACTTCAACTTCCCCCTTGACTCTTCCCTTAGGGGAGGTTGTATACTGGTGATACTGAAGGCCTTCAGAACCAAATTATCGGAGTGGTGATGTTAAAGATCGGTGAGTTCTCAAAAATTGCCCAGGTGAGCGTGAAGACGTTACGCTATTACGACCAGTTTGGGCTGCTGAAACCAGCGCATATTGACCGGTTCACCGGCTATCGATATTACAGCCTGGAGCAGCTGCCGCGGTTATTTCGGATCCTGGCGTTCAAGGACCTGGATTTCTCCCTCGAGCAAATCCAGGGGCTGCTCAGGGTGGACCTACCCGGTGAAACGCTGCAGGTAATGCTGGCTGACAAGGCGGCTGAATTGCGGCAACGCGTCACATCAGAACAAGCTCGCCTGTACAGGGTGGAGGATCGTCTTAAACAACTGATGCGTTCCAGCAGTGACCAGACCTTCCCGGTGGTGTTGAAGTCTGCGCCTGATTACCTGATTGCATCTATCAGGGATCGGCTGCCTTCGATCAATGCGCTGCCGGAGTGGCAGGAAGCTAAGTTGGATGCTATCCGCAGTTGTCTAGACAGCCAGGGGCAGCACCAACGCAGGCCTGACCTGTTGATTTATCACCAGGACGAGTTCAGGGAGGTTGACCTCGATGTTGAGGTGGGGACGATCATTTGTGAGGCTGGCAGGGGCGCAGAAAGGGTGTTGAAGGATGAAATAATCCGGACGCGTATCCTGCCTGGGGCGAAAGAAATTGCCACAACCATCTATACAGACCTGGCCGGCACGCCCTCCGAGGTGTATGCCAGCCTGGCACGGTGGACACAATCCAACGGCTTCCGAACGATCGGCCCCTGGCGGGAGCTTACCCATCACCAACATGATCCACAAGTGACCCGGATGTTTGAAATTCAGCAACCGGTCATGCATGCGATTGAATTCTATACACAAACGGAGGTACAAGAAATGGAACCCAAATTTATTACCAAGCCTGGTTTTGCTGTGATGGGCTTGCGCTATTTCGGTAAGAACGAGAAAGGGGAGATCGCTGACCTGTGGGGCAGCTTTAACCAGCGGGTGGCAGAACTCGGCGGATTGCCCTATGAGACGGGGGAGGCCGCCATCGGGTTGTGCATCACCCCGGAGGATGCGCCTCCAGATACGGGTTTTGAATACGTGGCTGGCTTCCCAGTCAGTCAGGTGGAAGATATCCCTGCAGGCTTTGTCGTGCGGCAGGTGCCGGATTATACCTATGCAGTGTTCGCTCACCGCGGTGACCTGGCTAGCCTGGGCAAGACCTATGAATACATCTATGAGGTCTGGCTGCCGCAGTCCGGTTATCAACTGGCGGCAAAGATCGACTTTGAGTATTACGACCAGGACTTCAAAGATTTCGCCCCTGATTCGGTGTTTTATATCTATGTTCCGGTCCAGAAGTTGTAATTTTTAGTAGACAGTAACTGGCGAATAAATTGTTGTGAGTCGAAGGTATTAGGAACTTATCAGTTAAATTCTTGCACAAAAAGCAAGGACTTAGGCATACAAAGTAACGGGTAGCGCGAGTTCAGGAATAATCACCATTTCGCGCAATTTCAAAGCCATACAAGCCAATTGGCGCCCAA